>WQVV01000058.1 GCA_009785665.1 Defluviitaleaceae bacterium | reverse complement strand
TGCTGCTCCCCTTGGGAGAACGTCTGTAATTTCAATTTTTCCGTCCATGTCAAAAAGTATGCGATACTCCCCAACACGAAGCCGATAAGCGTTTTTATATCCTTGCAATTTTTTCACGTCACCAGATGGGAGCTTTTCAATCGCTTCTTTAATATTTAGCTTAAATGGGTTGCTAATTTTATTTATTGCTTTTACTGCCCGTTTGGAATATATGAGCTTCATTTTCACCATCCTTTTTGCTAAGGTGTGCGTACTTATACACTAGCAGCACCAGTGCAGTGCGCTACTGCCGTGGGCTTTCGTGCCTATCAACTCGAAACTGCGAACACTTCAATTGTATAAAATGCTTATACTACATGAAACTTGTCTGCCAAAAAATCAATTATTTTTTGATATTCAACGTCATAATCTTCGGCAGTGTTTACGTTTGCAATATACTTAATGTAGTCACCTTCTACTTTGTTGAAATGGTTTTCTATTTCCTTTTTCATTGCGAAAATATCTATTTTTAGATAATCACCAGTTGCTCCTCGTGCCTTTCTTTCGTTTAAATTTTTCGTCAATAAATCATCTGAAACATTTAGAAGAATTATAGCCATTTCATCGAAATATCTGCTTATTTCGTTGTAATTCAATAAAAGATGTATCTCTGCGTGTTCGATAATAGGAGGTGGTGTAAATTCACTATTTTTTACCCTTTCAACAATCCCAAAAAGTCCGTTTGAATTTGTCTCACTTATGACATCCATGTTTAATTCTTTACCTAATCTTTCCGATAAAGTTGACTTGCCAGAACAAATAGTGCCCGTTACGAAAACAGCTTTTCTCATGGCTGAACTCCTGTCTAAAATATAAATTATGTTCAGTTGATTGTTTGTTGAGAAAAAGATTATAGCACAAGTACAACCATACTCAAAAATAATTGGTTTCGCAAGCTACTAGGCAAACCTCTACTCAATTGTATTGTATGCTGCGGGTAAAAATCTTTAACTCAATCTTTAAAAAAATTAGCGATGTGAACCAAGCGGTGGTGGTTGAAAGTTGTCTAGTACTTCACCGTTGTGTGCGTCAATTATTGTACCAACGCCAGTGTTGGTTATAGTTACCCTCCACGCTAACCGCGAAGGATGACCTACCCATACTATTAAAGTTGCGTCTATGCCTCTCTCGGAAACCCATTCGGGGGTGAGGTAGTACATTCTGCTTATTGCGGTAGTTTCAGTGAGGGCTATTTGCATGGCTTCGGCACGGGGCAATGTTGGTGTTGTGTGTGAGACGTTTCGCGCAAAGCCATGAAAGTTGTCATAAATATGCACAACCGTGCGATTGTAACGGTGAACATACACAACCACTCTTGCGGGGTCAGTAAGGTACACAGGAATACCGTTGTGAACTTGCTGGAAATGAAATAAATCAAAATCCCATCTTGTGCTGTAAGTGTGTCTGTAAGGGGCAAGTTCTGTTGGAATACTGTGGATATTGCTATCATCTATAGCAAAAGTTGGAATACTGCGGATATTGCTATTTCCTATGGCATCTATAGCAATTAATGCGTCATCAAAATCGAAAACCCTTATATGCGTTGCAAACCTAGGATAGGAAGGGTAGCCATTAAAAATCCACCTCGCAAGATTTCCATACATTCTCGAACTTGATGTGGTTGGCGCAAACACATACAAGCTGTCTGACATTAGGAATGAAGGACTGCTTTCCGACGAAAGAACCACGCGTTCAGTGGTTAGCAGTTCGTAAAAACGCAATACGATTACTGCGGCTTCTGCGCGTGTGACGTTTGTGTGTGTTATTGTTGCCAAGCTAGGGGTAGGGGAATGGGAAAGTCTTGGTGGGCGCATTCCCACGGGGTTTGCTGTTAGCAACCAAAATAACGGCTCGCCTTGCGCATCAACCATGTTTGATAGTACATATACCGCATACTCGCGGGTAACATATCTGTTTGCGTGAAATGTATCACTATACACCAACTCACGCGCATTCCCAATCCCTGCAACTGTGGCATTAACTCGCGCATACAATTGATATTTTATCAATGTATCGTAAAACCAATCGTCTGGGGATACATCAGAAAATATCGTTGATGCGTTGGATTCGGGTAGTTGTAACGCATTGTCCAGTAGCGCGATAAATTGCGCCCGCGTTATGTACGCATTTGGTTGCAATGTACCGTCTGGAAAACCTTGAATCCACCCGCGTGATACTGCTTCGTTGAATCGCGCTTCTAAATATGTTTCCGCGCTTTCGTCGGCAATTGCTATTGTTATCGCACTTGGTAACAAAATAATCACCATCATAATTATCGCGGTATAACGTAATTTATTTCGCATTGTAATCTCTCCATTCTACGGAAGTGCAAAAAATTTTCGTAACACGGACATTCGTTGTGCAAATACACTGGAATATTAATACCTGCGGGTGATATGCATGGGACAATTTGACGTAAATTTCAAAGTGGGAATTATAAAGGATTTACACAAGCAGAATCTTATCACAGAAAATCAAATGAAAAAAGCATTGTTTATTTTGCGCAGTAAGGAGAACAAAAAAGAGGCGCGTAAACCATGAAAGTTACAGCGTATTGCAGGGTGTCAACCGACACGGACGACCAGAAAAATTCACTGGAGAACCAAGCGGAATATTTTAAGGCGTACATTGAAGCAGTTCCATCTTGGGAATATGTGGCCATGTATGTAGATGAAGGACTATCTGGAACGTCCACAAAGAAGCGTGAGAATTTCAACAGAATGTTAGCCGACGCACATGCAGGGAAGTTCGATATAATTTTGACGAAGGAAGTTAGTCGTTTTGCGCGGAACACCGTAGATACATTGCAGTACACGCGGGAGTTAAAAAATATCGGCGTGGAGGTTCGGTTTATAACTGATGGATTTAGTACTTTCGACAAGGACGGCGAATTACGGCTAACAATTATCGCAGGGCTTGCCCAAGAAGAAAGCCGCCGAATTTCCGAGCGAGTCAGATTCGGGCAGAAACAGAGTATGAAAAAAGGCGTAGTATTTGGGCAGAAGATTCTGGGATATAGGCGCGAAGGCAAAGGCCACGCCACACAACTAGAAATCATTCCAGAAGAAGCCGAAACAGTGCGACTAATTTTTCACAAATACTTAGAAGAGTCGAAGGGGCTAACCACCATAGCACGAGAAATGGAATTTGCCGAAATTCTAACAGGTTACGGAAAACCACGTTGGGACGCAACCGCCGTACTACGAATACTTTCAAACGAAAAATACTGCGGCGACCTAAAGCAACGAAAATTCATAACACCAAATTTCCTAACCCACGAAACAAAACGAAACAGCGGCGAGGAAGAATTAATAATAATAAAGAACAACCACACCCCAATAATAAGCCGCGAAACATTTGACAAAACACAAGCCGAAATAAAACGACGCGGCGTTTCAGAAAAATTAGAAAAATCGCGATACACCACACGGTATGCGTTTTCGGGAAAGCTAAAATGCGGAATATGCGGTTCAAACTATGTAAATCGCAATACAAAATCGACAAATGGCAAAAGAATAATCCAGCGTTGGCGATGCGCCAATTCAATGAAAAACGGAACAACAAGCAACAACGCCAACGGCTGCGACAGCAAGATGATTCGCAACGAGATACTAGAACAGGCATTTCTAAGCGCAATCAAAGCTAAAAACAAAGACGAAATAATAAAAGACTGCACATCAATAATTTCAAGCGTACTAGACGAAAGCCAGCTACACACAGAGCAAGCAACCCTAAAAAAAAGAATACAGCAAGAAAGCAACCGCATAACCCGCCTAATAGACCTACGAATAGACGGCGAAATCACAAAAGAAGAACTAAGCCACAAGCGCGAGGCACTAGACAAAAAAATAAACGCCCTAAAAGCGCGTTTACACCAACAGCAAGCCACAACAACCAAAACCACACGAGACAAAATAAAAACCAGAATAAAGACCCTAGCCAACGCCGAGACATTCAACGAAGAAATAGCGCGGGAGCTACTAGAAAAAATAATAATACACAACAAATCCCGTTGCGAGGTGTATTTAAGAGATTAAGGTCAAGAGATTTAAGGTCAAAAGATTAAGACCTTGGGACGCTGTCCCAAACCCTGCAAGGGGACGCAGCCCCCTTGACCCCGCTTTTTGTGATTTTATATTGAGTGGAGTTAAGTACTGCCATTGTGAAATTTGTGATTTTGTTTAACTGCTATTTCGGCTTGCTAAAATTGGTGTTCTTGTTCTAGGGTTAGGATGCTTGCCATTAGTTGTGCTGGGAATTTTGTTATGAATGCGTTGTATATGTCTATTGCTGTGTTCAAAGTCTTGACTGCTTGGGTTAGGGCTTCTTTTTTTTCATCTTCTGGCGGGGGGAGGAAATGCGCGGCTTCTTCTTGTAATTCTGGTAGCGCGATTAGGAGTTCGCGGGTTTGTAATGCGGCGTAGTCTTCGCATAGTTCGAGGAAGTCTTGTGAATCGGGGTGGGTGATGGCTGTTTCGTATAGTGTTTCTAGTTGTTCGTGTAATAGATTGTCTACTGCGGCTAGGGCTTCGTCTACAGCAGCACGCCGCGTTATTATTTTATTATGAAGAATCAGCGCGCCAACGCTTACCACCAAAATTAAAAATGACACAACACCAAATATAGAAATCACGGATTTTAATTCCCTTCGTTCAACTTTTTGCATAGTATACCTCACTTTTGCTGATACTACAAAAACGGCGGTATAGCCGCTTTTTGCAGATTACATGTTGTCTAGCTTATGAGCCAGATTGCATATTTGAAAAGGAGAATTACTATGGAAAGCAAAAACCAAGCAATGCCAACAGACCACGGATTACAAGCGTATTCGATGGGGATAAACAAGGAGTACAACTCATCTATGTATGAAACGCTATCATTTGTAAGTGATGCAACAAAAACCAACGAAACGGGCGAACCAATCCCAGACATGGGAGTACGCGAGGCAAAAAACTGGGTAGACAACGGTAGCAAACTATAGCGGCACAGCCGCTTTTCGCCAATAACCTAAATCGTAAAGCCACACAAACATCTCGAAGCCAGATACCATTCACAATACTACAGCAATTCCATTCAATGCAAACCCCCAAAAAAGCGGGGTCAAGGGGGCTGCGCCCCCTTGCAGGGTTTGGGACAGCGTCCCAAGGTCTTAAATCTTTTAATCTCTTAAATCTTTGCACGAAAAAAAATTTTTATTTTCCATGGAACAAAAATGAAACCCCGTCGTTTAATAGGGTAACAGCGTCAAGGACGACTGAAAAATTTTTGAACTCATGGAAGGAGTTTTTGAAATGTTAGCAAAGAAGAGAAAAGGTATTGCAAAATTGGTAGTAAGTATGATGTTGGTTGCTATGCTTGTGGCAACACCTACAACGGTATTTGCGAGAACGAACAACAACAGCAGAAACAACAACAATAGAAACAACACACAACAAAATCAAAACCAAAATCAGAACAATAATCAAAACAATAACAAGAATAACGACAAAAATAAAAACACACCAAAACCAACGCCAACCCCACAACCTCAACGCCCACAGCGTCCACAACCACAACGCCCAGTGCGTCCTGTTCCACCAATTGGAAATCTTCCAGAAAACACAAATCCACCAGTCCGTCCAGTACCACCAATCGCAACACTTCCCGAAGGCTGGGACAATGATGATTACGACCTTCCTGAAAACACAAATCCACCAATCCGTCCAGTACCGCCAATCGGAACACTTCCCGAAGGCTGGGATAACGACGACAACGACGATTACGACCTTCCCGAAAACCCACCAATTCGCCCAGTTCCTCCGATAGGAACACTTCCCGACGGCTGGGACAACGACGACAACGACGATAGCGACGTAACAGACGATTATTTCTACGCGCTAATGGACACCGAAGAACTTCATGGCGGTTTTGCATGGATACTAACCACCCCGCCAAACTGGGAAGAAGGCTACTGGTTTGAAGCGGGCGCAATGATTGATATTTTTGCATCAGCAAACCCAGGTTACGAGTTCTCACACTGGATTATTGAAGACTATCCATCTGGCAGTTATGTGAAAAACACAAACTGGATTACAAGCATTCCAGTAGATAACCACTTGATAATTCGCGCATACTTTGTAGCACACGACGGACACCCATACATCACATGGTTCAACTAGGCGGCACAGCCGCATTTCGCCGATAACATGCGCTACAAGCCACATATACGTCTCGAAGCCAAATACACCCAATCAATAGCAGAATAGATATTTTACCACCGCGTATGAAAATGGGCGTTTGTACGTCAAGATTGATACAATCACAAGAAGCCCCAAACATCTGATGTCTGGGGCTTCTTGCGTTACCTCACCTGCACACGAACATCTTAATAATGTTTCCAAATGTAGTACTCATGAGAAAAGAGGATAACTTTATGCGCAGTATCATAATAACCATGTTATTGTTGTTTGTACTTAATGCCTGTAGCTTGACATCTCAAGAATATCCAGCAGAACCCGAATACATCCCGTCAGAGTATGAGATGCAGCACGAATCGGAATATATGCTGGAAACCACGACGTTAAATTTTGTAGATGAACGTGTTGAACTTATAAGCTTGATATTTCGCCTTTCGGGTTTAGGCACTAGCTTTCTTAACAATTTTACCGACTACCATTTCCTTCTTATGCAAACCTTCGACGAGTTTAGAGACCATCCAGCAGTAGTGTTTATATATAATCAAGGCCCTTATTTTGTAAACTCAGAAGCCTTTGCGCTTCTTGCTGTACATTTAGAAAAACAAGATGATGGGTTTGTCTTAATTGGCAATATTGAGTTGTCTAATTCCGAAGAATGGGCATTGTGGACAAGCGAAAAGGCAGAAGAATTTGTAACGCTGTTAAATGATTTTTATTCCGTCACAAATTTTCACGCATTCTTCCAAGAAAATACAGAGTATTTTCAAGCGCACACCGAAAGGTTTATAGCGCAAGTCTATGCCAATGTAAACCATGAATGGTTTGCACAGCATGGAATTAAACGTGAGAATATGCACCCAGTCATTATGACTTCAATACGATACCTTGCCCTAGGGCCATCAGTTTTATGTACTTCCACGGGAGAAATTATCGCATATGCAATGATTCCAAGCTCACTAAGTTATAACGATAGCTGGGTTCGGTGGGCTATAATCCACGAATATGCCCATAGTATCGCTAACCCCATAGCCGATTCATGGTATGCCGAAAACGAAGAATTTAGGCGAATGGTACACGAATCCAGAATTAGCTTTACTCACAGCTTTATCACTGCACGCGAATATATAACCGATGCACTCGTTATTTGGTACAAATCGGAGAATTGCGATTCCGAGCGAGAACGGTTGCTTAATGAATTTGTAGCAAGAGGCTACACTTATATGCATGAAGTTTTTGACATGGTAAGCGAAAAATTCAGATGATTTCAATAGACCTCTTGTAAAATCGGGGCTGATGCAAAACTGCAAAATGCAGTTGCATCAGCCCCATAAGGTTTTAGCTGGTTAAACTTTACCTGCGTCCCAATCTTCTGCGAAGGCTATTGCTTGGTCGAAGGTTGGGCTTTTTGCGTTACGCACGTAGTAGCCAGAGGTACACGCGCCTAGGGTTATTGCGGATAGTGGGTCTAGGTTTAGGGCTAAACCTAGGCAGAAACCTGCGTTTAGGTTGTCGCCTGCGCCTGTGGTTAGTTTTGGTTTTGCGCAGTACGGGCCTTCTGTGAAGAAGTACTCGTCACCTATGGCGCAGCATACTGTGCGTACTGGGTGAACCATTAGGCAGTAGATTCCCATTGCCTTGTGAACTGCTACTACTGTGTCCTTTAGTTTATCGGTGGAAGAGTCGCTTATGGTTATGCCTAGAACTTCTGCAATTTCGTATACTTCTTTTTCGTTTAGACCTAGGATTGTGCGGAATTTTTGCTCGAATTTGCCGATTAGTCCCATTGCGCGACGAATGTCTTCTTTTGTGCGTTTTTCGGGGTCGGCTAGGTCGAAGAATGCTAGGGGCTTTTCGGCGGTGGCTGGTAGTAGTGGAAATACTTCGTCTATTATGCCTTGCCATATGTCGCTCATATGGGGTAGCATTGTCCAGTTTTCCATTCCGAATAGATGGCATTCGCCTACCATCTTTGCGATTCCTTCCGCGCCGCCCATGCCTTTTTTACATACTTCCCATGTTAGACTGCTTAAACTGCTGTGCTTGCCCATGATTAGTTTTCCGTCTTCAAACTCGTAGGCATCTGTTAGCCCAGGGTTGCAAAGGCTGTAAACTGCCGCCGCTTTTTCTGTCATCGGGTGAAATACTGGGTGAATGTCGGGCGTTCCCAACGCGCCTACGTAAGTAAGTTTCACTCCGTACTCTAACAACGCGTTGGAAAGGATTGGGCCGTTTCCTCCAAGTTTTGTCTGAATTGTCACCATTTCGATATTGGTGCTAAGTCCTGCTGCCTTGGTGATTCTTTCGCCAAACTCGCCAATTGTTTTAATCCGTGTAAATGTTTTGTAGTCTTGCCGCTTGTCTACTGGGTGGATTATTTCGTCCACAAAACCGTCTAGCCCTATTAGCATCTTTAGGGCAAAACCTTTCTTTTCTTTTAGCTTTGCCGATAATTCCTTCACATGTTGCATGGTGAATCCCTCCTTATATTTTGTAAATCGTGATTACACCGCAGATAGAGCAATTTCAACTTGCAATTCACGCACTATAGATACGTCTAGTTCCATGTCTTCTGCAATTGCTTCAACTGTTAAGCCACGAAGCAATAGTCTTTTTGCCGCCGCCAGCACTCGTGCTTTTGCCGCGTTCTCAACAGCTTCAACTTCTTCATCTACAATGAGTCTTATGACTTTAACCATTCGCAACCACTCCTTCGTTTTACTTGCAAACTCTTGGTCAATGAATTTGTTGGTGGCAGTTAGTATTCCTGCCAATACAAATTTTTGTTGTTTATCATCTTCAATTTGTTGTGCTAGGGTTATGGTGTCAACTATAAGTCCTTGCTTGCGCGTTTTGTCGGGTTGGGTTAGAGGGAGAATTATGAATTTCATAACTTCCTCATCAGTTAAGCGTTCTTTTGCCTCGATTTTTGCTTTTAGTTCGGCGTAAATCGCGTCTGTATCAAAGTTTGAAAGGTATACTTGTTCGACTTGAACTCGGAAGCCACCTAAATCCAAATAATTAACGGTTTTTTGTACATCACCTGTGTATAGCACGGCTATTACTACATTTTTCACCCGAATGCCCTCTTCAAGCAGACGTTCCACGGCGAAGATGGCATATTTATTATACTTTAGAAAATCCTGCCATACTGGATTGGATTCGTATTCTAGCACCAACAGCCAGTCATTCTCTAACAGAAACACATGGTCGCCATAAAATTCAGTTGCCGTTACAACGGGGTAATCGGCTGATAGCATACGTTTAATTTTGGGCAGATGGGTTAATCCGTATGCCGCTAATGATTTATTTTGATAATTCTGCGTTAGAAATTTGGCGATAATATCCTTATTTTTGTGGGATATTGACATGAACTGCACCTCATTTACGTAGCGTGGCAATCATGGATTGTTTTAGGTTGTAAAGTTTTTCGGAAAGGTCTACTGGCATTGGCTGTGGGCGTACTAGGCGTTTGTGTTCGTCCCAAAGGGTGTCGCGTTCTTTTTCGGCGTAATCGCAGATTTCTGATACTGTTAGGTTTTTGTATACGCATTTGCCATTTTGGAATACTGGTTGTAGTAGTTCGCGGATTTCGTATTCGCCTGCGGTTAGGTGCATTTTTTTCCATGTGGCAATTGGGTCGAAGATTGTTAGGTCTTGGTCGGCGGAGAAATGTTCGTCGGATAGGGCTAGTAGGTCTGCTTTCATTTTACCCGATTTTGCGTCGTATAAGCGAAATATTTTTTTGTGGGCTGGGTTGGTTACTTTTATTGGGTCTTCGGAGAGTTTCATTTTGTTGTGCCACTCGCCATTTATTTTGATTGCGGCTAGTTTGTAAACGCCGCCGAATGCTGGATATTCTTTCGAGGTGATTAGGTGAGTGCCTACGCCCCACTGGGTAATTTCCGCGCCTTGGGCTTTTAGTTCGGATATTATGTGTTCGTCTAGGTCGTTGGACGCGCTTATTACTGCTTCAGTAAAACCAGCTTCGTCTAGCATTTTTCGGGCTTGTTTGGATAGATAGGCTAAGTCGCCGCTGTCTAGGCGGATTCCGTGGTTGTTTAGTGTTCCGTTTTGGCGCATTTCTGTGAAAATTTTGATTGCATTGGGAACGCCCGATTTTAGGGTGTCGTAGGTGTCTACTAGCAGAGTACATGTTGTGGGATAAAGTTTGGCATAATATCTAAAGGCCTCTAGCTCTGTGTCGAAACTCATTATCCAGCTATGGGCGTGAGTGCCACGCACGGGTATGTCAAAGAGTTGACCCGCCAGTACATTGCTTGTACCGTAACAACCGCCTATCATTGCGGCGCGTGCGCCGTATAAGCCCGCGTCGGGGCCTTGAGCGCGACGCAATCCAAATTCTAGTACGCGGTCACCTTTTGCCGCCCAGCAAACTCTGGCGGCCTTGGTTGCAATCAAGCTTTGGTGATTTATAATATTAAGAATCGCCGTTTCAATTAATTGCGCTTCCATAATTGGCGCGATTACTTGAATTAGCGGCTCGTGCGGAAACACAACCGTGCCTTCGGGAACAGCGTTAATGCTTCCCGTGAACTTGAAATTTTTCAAGTATTCCAGAAATTCCTCAACAAACACCCCCGTTGAACGCAGGTATTTTATGTCATCATCGTTGAACTCAAGTTCCTTGATGTAATCCACCACTTGCGCAAGCCCCGCCATTACGGCGTACCCATTAGGATTTTCGCGATAAAACATATCGAACACTGCTTCTTGTTTCCGCCCCGTAGTAATTTCCGCATGGTGATATGCTTGCATCATGGTTAGTTCGTAAAAATCTGTTAGTAATGTCAAATTAGTTTGCACAGTTAAATCTCTCCTCTAAAATGCCCAGCCATGTGGCACACCATGATGGTTTGCGTTGAACTCGAAAATAGACATTCGTCCAATTCCCCAGCTCCACACAACATCATCACTGAACACGAAATATAAATAATTTACACCATCAAAGTATTCAATAATCCCGCTGAAAAATTCGGGGCTTAGGTATGAAGTTCCATGAGCTTCAATCACTTGGCTTCGACTGCTACCAATGCCTACACCTTGCGAAGTTTTAACATCTTCGCACAGTACGGAAATAAACATTCGCTCGTCAAATGTATAGTGAATAGTGAGTTTCTCTGTGCGGAACGAAAATGATAAGCAACCTGCTTCGCTTATCCATCTACCATCTTGTGCATCTTCAAAGTACATTTCAAATGGCGAAGGTAGGCAGTCTGGGCATGGGCGAATTAATTCTATGCCCAAATAGTTTAACGATTGCACCAATTGTTGAGGTGTAAGTCCAGCATCTACCCCGCTGATTGAAGTTTGAATTTGCGGCGAAACAGGACGCGGCGTTAGCGCAGGGCGAGAAGCTTCATTGGGGAAAATATCTGCAATATAACCTATCCAATCCCATTGTATATACATTCCTGTTGCATTGTTAATTGCGTATAGGCAAACCATAGTAAAACCATCTACAAGCCGTACCGTTGAGAATCCCCATTGCGGCATCTCGTCATTAACCATTATGCGCCTGTTGCCAATTTGAACAGACGCATTATGCGTGGGTGAAACAAGCGTTGCTATTTGTCCGCGGGGAAGCCATCTTACAGTAAACCCCAGAGTTTCCGCAACCGCACGAAATGGTACAAGCACGGTATCGTAGTACATTACAGGTTGCGGATAACCTTGCCAAAACTCCCCATTAATTCGCAAACGCGGAGTTTGAGCGTATAGATTTTCTGATGGCATAAGAAACAACACGCCAAGTGCTATAACAACAATCACGAATATTTTTTTCATAACCGCCCTCGCGAGAAATTTAATGACATTATCTTACGTTATGACAGGCGGGTTATCAAGCTAATTTTGCGCAAGAAAGGAAAATTTAACATGACTGTCTTCAAACGCAATACCAAATTCCTAAGAATAGTAATGTTTATTTTCAACCTAGCAATAAATTGCAAGCAAAATTTAATTTTAGAGCGCGCCGCAGGGCTAACGCTTCGTGTGTTGCTTGCGTTTTTTCCGTTTCTGGTGTTTCTGATGTCGCTGATGGGTTTTCTTAATTTGCAAGTGGATGAAATTTTGAACGGACTGTATTCCATCATGCCCACCGAAGAAATTTCTAATCTTGTAGCCTATTTTATAAAGCAACTTGCCGAAACACGAAGCACTGGGCTGATGTCTACTGCGTTGTTTTTCAGCGTGTACAATACTTCCAATGGCTTTAGGGCAGTGATACGTTGCACAAATATGGCCTATGGTATTCACGAACGACGTAGTTTTCCTGCGCAAGTTGGGCTTTCTTTCGCGCTTATGATTTTGTTTTCTGCCGCGCTTCTTATTATGTTGGGGTTGCTTGTTTTTGGCTGGCAGATTTTGATTTATATTTTCCCTTATGGTTCGGTGGTTTTGTTTGTCGCGCTTAGCGCAGTTGCTGCTATGATTGTTCTTTTTGTTTTCACTTCATGCATTTATAAAATGGCTTGCGCTATAAAATTGCCATACAAACATATTCTACCAGGGGCGGCAGTGACTGTTGTCGCTTGGATTGTTGTCAGTGCGGGCATTGGTTTTGTTACGCAAAATTTTTCGCAATACCCCGCAATTTATGGTAGCATCGCGGGAGTTTTTATTCTCATTCTTTGGCTTAACGCTGTTTCGACTATTCTTCTTGTTGGCAACGAATTTAACGCCTTATTGCATGATTTCTACTCCGCGTAATATGTTGACATCAATGTATACCATTTGCTAGAATAGGGCATAAACAGAAAAGAGAGCGAACGCGCGGAAGGCGTTCAACTCTCGATTCTTTGTCTTTAGTATCACACAAACCGCTGTATAGGCGGCGGGATTGCTTCAAATTACTTTCTTAATTGCGAAAATAACCGAACGCGTCCTTGCTCAGGTGGTCGGTTATTTTTTCTTGCTCTTGGTACTTTTTCCTATAAAACAGTATGACAATGAGGAAAACCAACCGCCTATCGCAATGTGCTTGTTTTGGAGTATAATGTCATTCTGTGTCGAAGTCAAAGGTGTGCCAACTTTTTCTTGTCTTTCTCATTTCGTTTATGGAAAAAAATTCTTGACATACGCACGCATGGTGTTAAAATGCATTTTGGACTTATACTTATATTTTGTCGAAAGTCTAACTTTAAACAAAGAAACACAACCGCCCCTTTGGAAGATATTGAAAAAATTCAGCGTGAATTGATGGCGGTGTAGTTTATTCCAAGATAGACGGCATTTTGGTCGTCTTGCGAGACACCGAGGTATCTTTTGGTGATGGCATAGGAACTATGGTTGTAAATTTCCATGAGAATTACGGGGGAAATCCCGCCACTCCATGAGTGGTAACCGAAAGTTTTGCGGAGGGAGTGACAGCCTACCTTGTGTATTACGCCTATTGCGTCAGCGGCTTCGCTTATTAGGCGGTATGCATGTACTCGGCTGATTGATTTTCCTGTACTTAGATTGATTATTAGGGCTTTGCCTTGCTTTGCTTGTGGGTAGTAGGCTTTTAGTGCTTTGATGATGTTTTTGTGTAGAGCTATGGTTTTGTTTTT
Source organism: Defluviitaleaceae bacterium (assembly GCA_009785665.1). Lineage (GTDB taxonomy): Bacteria > Bacillota > Clostridia > Lachnospirales > WQUN01 > WQVC01. Next base: position 491 of record WQVV01000058.1, on the reverse strand, counting down.
GCCCGTTTTCTTTTCAGTGATGGTGATGCTTTTGCGAATGCGGTGGTTTGCGAAGTCGTAAACGTCTTCGCATTTTAGACGCAAAATATCGCTTATGCGTAGTGCTGTGTGCAGTGCTACTGTAACCAGCACTTGGTTACGCAAATGCCCTTTGTTACGGTAGTACGCGAGAAATGCCTGTACTTGACGCGGGTCGCGGATTGGTTCTGTTAGTGCCATGATAGTTCCTCCTAGATTTAAGTTAATTAAGTTGATAGTGTCCTATGTAACATAATATCTATTGTGTTACATAGTCCGAGCAAAGCCCCAATTTTACAGGGGTTTGCAACATATAATTCCAACCTCTCTGCGAAGATGAAATCCATCTTCGCTTTTTTGTATGCTAGGAAACTGCTATAAAATGGGAATAGGTGTCACTTGTAAGTATGTACACAAAAAAGCCCTCGGATATTCAACAGCAAGAGAACAGCAAGAGAAAAACAAGATTATAT
>WQVV01000057.1 GCA_009785665.1 Defluviitaleaceae bacterium | reverse complement strand
GAAACCATATCCACCAAGCGGGGAATTACGCCTATCAGATGCATTTATGGGCAGTAGCGACAAAGATTCCCCAAGCGTGGAATTAGTGGTGAAGGTAATAAACATCAACAGCGAATCGCTAACACCCGCATTGCAACAAAACGAAGAAATAAGCGGATATTCAAAATTTGTTGACAAAGTAAGCGGAGGTATTGCAAAGGGCTTCCCCCTAAAAGAATCCCTCCACCATGCCGCAAGCGAGTGCATAACCGAAGGCATATTACCCGAATTTTTTAAAAAATACCGAAAGGAAGTAGAAAGCATGTTTTCATTAATATGGGACGATGAAATGGCAAAAAAAGTCGCACGCAGAGAAGCCATAGAGGACGGAATAGAAATAGGAATAGAAAAAGGAATTGAAAAAGGAATCATATCCGTGGCGCGAAAAATGCTTGCACGAAACAAGCCAATCAGCGAAATAGTTGAAGACACAGGCTTGTCGCTGGAGACAATAGAATCGCTTGTATAGCATAAAAAAACGCTTGCGTAACAAAACGTAGGCGTTTTTTTTATTACAATACAATTACAACGATAAGCAAAGGCATAAAAAATAAATGGATTCAAATAATAATGACACCAAACCTGCTGAAAATTTTGCAGAAGTTTTGGCAAAACTTTGGTAAAGGTTTAGGCAATGCCGTTGGGAGTGGGCTGGAATTATTACAGCTATGTTACAATTCTGCAAATAGGTTGAATTGCCCTCCGTGGGCGTGGTAAACTCCCTTGCGGCAACTGGAAAATATGTGGTTTTGTGTAAAGTTTATTGCAGCTTCGGTTACAGTTTGCTTACACTATTGTCTTAGGCATTGACCAATGTTTTCTGGAATGCTATATTCTCATTATTCGGCGAAGCAAAATACGCTGTCGCCGCAAAATCAGAAAGGAGGTATCGGTTTTTGCGGGAAATGGTAGAAGGTTTATTGCCAAAATCCAAAGTACCGTCGTTTCACCCATAGGGCTTTAGCCCTTAAAGCAAAGCAATATATGGGCATAGCCCAAATGGCGCATCGCTTTCCAGTATATATTCTGCACCAGAAAGTTTGGCGCGTAATATGATAAATGGAAACGGCGCGAAAGAAACGAAAAAAAAGCGTAACGGTTTTACGCAATCTTTCAAAAACCGGAAAGGAGAAATTATGTTAAAGAAGAAAGTAGCAGTAATTCTGGCTTTAGTGATGGTTCTTTCACTTCTGCCAATGAGCGTGTTTGGGTTGAGGCCTGCCCACGTTACGGAGCTTATCCGCCCCAATGACGATGCGTTGAACTACTTGGTTACATTTGACGCAGAATTTATTGCGGGAGCTGTAGCTCCAGCAAACGGAACTTTGTTCCTTGAATTTGAAATTAGTGGAGACAATGCGGGTTTCCGCATTTTCCGTAACAACGCTGTTCGTATAGCAGTTGGCGATACCAATACAGGTGTTGTTAGAGATTACGGTGAACGTCCATGGCCTTCAACAGAGGTTCCAAGTTGGGCAACACGTTATACTGGAGTTCAGAACCTTCCTTTGGCATTCAGATTGGATATGGGTAACCAGTTCACATCTCCTGGTGCTTTAGGTGGTCCACGTGTAGGCAGAGACCAACTTGCTGGTCAGTGGCCAACTGAACTTATAGGACTTGGTTGGACTCAGCCTGTTTCAAACTTAGCTACAAACGCTGCACCTAATAACACAGTGCAAGCTGTAGAAGATGCTGTTACAGGATATGCAGCTTCTTTCGGTGGTGAGTTTACAAACGGTTTAAGAAGGCGTTTGCCTGGCGACCGTAATCACAGTGCTGGCGATACAGGCGAGTTCAGTCGCAACTCCGTAGGTATGGAGCATTGGAGAACTCTTACTGTAGATTTGGACAGCTTGCTTGGACCAAATAGAACTGAATCTCGCACCATACCTGCATACGAAGGTTGGATTACAGCACAACTACCAATGACTGTTCCCAATCCAGGAGCAACAGTTACTGTTCGTTTGCGTTCCATGACAGGCGCAGGGCATGTTTCTACCCTTCGCACATTGCCCGCAATGGACTTGGTAGGTCCTCATGCTAACGGTATTCAGATTGAGTCTCGCGGTGTTGTTCCTATGACAAACCTTGCAAGATTGAATCCTCTCCGTATCACAGAAGACATTCCTGGTATGTTGCAATCTATGCCTGGCACAAACAGTGGCATGGGTAATGAGCCTGGTCAAACTCAATATCACATTGTTCGCTTGGTTGCACCTAGAGGATTCCGTTGGGATACTGGCGAAATGCCTGGTTACTTGACTGGTCAACAAGCTCAATATGGTATTTCTTTGACAGGAAGCAATGTACACTTTGATGGTAGTGGTTCAGGGAATAATCCTATCCCAGGCGGAGCTACTGCGCTTCTCTGGACGGATAATCAAGTAAATCAAACCACAGACAGACATGAAATTTATATCCAAATCGTAGTTCCACCTCGTACTGACACCCTTGCATCAAGGTCTCGCAATTCTTTTGTTGACATCGAAGGTCTTATCCTTATTCCTGTACACGGCGCACCAACAACTGGTGATGTTGCAATTGACGTTTGGGTAGGTACTACCAACGGCGCACGCGGTAATCAGTGGGATACAGGTAGAGCTCGTGCTCAAGAGACAGCAGGCAACGCAACTTGGGGTTCATCTCAAAATAACCCAAGACACGTGCTTGGCAATATGGACATCTTCGTAGCTGGCAGAAACAACATGCCTGATGGAAGCGTTTTCCAAACCCGTTTCGGTTGGTTTGGTGAAAACGACGCTCCTGGCTCTGTAGCACCTTCTGGTGTTCCTGGTTGGAGAGAAAGCGCATGGAGTCGCATGAACGTTGTAGTTGCTAACCTTGACCATGAGGGCGGTATTACTGTAAGCGGTCCTGCAAACCCAGCACAGCTTACCTCTGGTCGCGTTTCTGACAGCCTTGTTTCACTTGGAAACGTTCGCTTCATGCACGACGGCAACCAATCTATCCGCCTTACAGAAAATACACCTCGCGCGCTGTTTGGTTCATTCGACAGCTATGAGCTTCGTATTATGACAGAAGGCGTACACTTCGTAGATGCTGAAATCCGTGCAGGTGCAAATGCAACTGCAAGCGATGATTTCGGTTGGACATCTGTAAATGATAATGAACATTTTGTTTCTGCTCTTACAGAGTTCACAAGCGGTTCGTTGCACTTTGCACCACGCACCATGTATCAAGAAGAAGACGCAAGACTTCGTCACATGGATATCAGACTTATGCTTTCTGTTGAAGCAGGATTTGAAGCTAACTTTGGCGGTGAAGTTGAAATCGACGTAATCCGCAATGGTGTTTCTCTTGGTTCTGCTGTTGTTGCTAACGTAACAGACCCAATCAGAATGGAACAAAGTGCGCCTGAAGAAATCCTTCGTCATCAATTCGACGTTATCCCGCTTACCCGCGCTGGTAGCTTCGCAATGGTTGAAGTTGAACCAGGAACACTCAGAAACAATGAAGAGTTCTGGTTCCATGTTCAAGCAACACAAAACGGAAGACCTGTTTATATTCCTCAAGGTATGCTTGCACTATTCCTTGGTGACGTTGAAGTAAACGCTGAAAGTGGAATAGTAATTGAACCAATTAGAGCCGGTGGTAACCCACCACGTTCTTTCCCTGGTGACAGAATTTCCGACAATCCTGATGGTTTCAGAGTTGTAAGAAACTCCAGCGGTACACCTGCACGCATTTCTTTCAACAACGTTTATGTAGCAGGTCCTGCAGTACCAGGTGTTCAATGGCATGTTGTTGTTTCTGGTGCTACAGCTGCTTACGGTTCTGTTATCCCAACCGTAGCTGCAGGCGGCGAACTTGTTCGCAACCATGGTAGAGATGGTATTACACCAAACAGCCACAGATACTTCCCGAACAGAATTAACACTACCGAAAACCATATTGGTCAAGGTCAACCTCTTGGTATCTACCAAGAACGCGCAAGAATGTTTGGTCTTGGCTATCATGCACATGTACTCTCTGTAGTGGGTGACCCACACATTGACGGTTACGGTCCTGGTGAAGGCGGCGGCGGCGGCGGCGGCGGCGTAGTTACACCACCACGCGGTAGACTTACACTTCGTCATGGTATGCCTCCAATGCAAGCACAAGACGGTAGCATGGTTAATGACCCATTCATTCTCCACAGCTTCGTTGACGGCATTGCAGTATCTATGCTTAACCCACGTATCTTCGCAGACTTCATTGGCGGAGAAATCGAATGGATTGAAGCTACAAGCACAATCAACTTCAGCGGCCCAGACGCTAACGGAAACCATGTTACCGTTTCTCTTACCAATAACTCCAACAGAGCTATTGTAAGCGGTCAAAACGTTGACATCGCTACCTTCGCGGCTAACTCTGGTCCTGCTAACTCCGTAAACACAATCATCATCGACGGACGTTCATTTGTTCCACTTCGTTTCCTTGCTAACGCTTTCCTTCTTCCGATTAGTTTCCAAGACGGAACAGTTGTACTTGGTTAATCAAGTTGACATCTGAATAATAAAAAGGAGTTGGGATTTTCCCAACTCTTTTTTGTTGCCTTGAAAACAGTACATGGCTTCGAGACGTATATGTGGCTTGCTAATATGTGTAATCGGCAAAAAGCGGCTGTGCCACTGCCGCCTGTTAAACCTTTCTCACGCGCAGTGATGCTTTAATACCGAAAACTTCTTCAAAGAATCTGCCCTTTTCAGCGAATGCCCACTGTTCTAATGCTAGGTTCTTGTCGGCGGTGATTGTTATTAGCAGGGAATTTTCGGATAATTTTACATCTATGTTGTTGGATTTTTGCGTGTGGCTACGGTCTATTGAATCGGCTAGGCGAAGCATCGCGGCTAGTTTTGATACACGCACTTTTGTTTCGGGAGGGAGAATAGTGTAACAGGACGCGTCAAGGTCTGGGGTGGCGGAATGATAGCGGCATATTAGGGCTACAATTTCCTGTTCTGATTGGGTTAGTCCTACTATATCGGAGCGGCGAACTAATCCGTATGAAATTTTATGATGGTCAAGGGTGTTCACAGATTCGCCAATGTCGTGCAAATACGCGGCGACAGTTAGCAGAATCTCGTCGCGATTGCCCAGCCCATGCAGTTTTCGGATTTTATCAAAAATCATTATTGCGAAGTCGCGGACTAATTCGCTATGCGGAATATTTGCATTGTGACGCTTTGCCAATTCCCGCGCAGATAGAACTGTCCCCTTCTCGAAGCGTTTGTTTATTGCGGCAAAGCGTTTTGGGTATAGCATTTCAAACAGGATTGCGTCGCAGGGTAGCATTCGGCTGGCGGTTATTACGTCTGCGGCTGTGCAGTCCAGCAGATTCTGATAAATGCACGCCGCTGGTAGCAGTGATTCTGCTTTGTCTGCGTCTAGGTAGTTGGTGGAAGCTATGCGGTCGGTGGTTTGGCGTTTTATTCTGTCGTAAAGGGCTTGAAAATTGTTTCGTGGTATCTCAAACAAAGGTGTTTCCAGTGGAGGAACTACACCCGTTGTCAAATTTGCAATTGCGTCGATTTCCTGCCCGCTTACTATAAAATGATGGATTCCTTTGGGTAGCTCTTGCCGCAATTTGTAGGTATATCCCGCAAGATATTCTTCCATTAAACGGTAAAATTCCCGTGTGTATTCTTGAAGGTCGCCGAATAACTCGCTCATTCGCAGCGAACCCACTCGGATATTCCAAGTTCGTGGCATTTTGCCGTCCACGAACAAATTCACCCCAATACTGCCCGTTCCAATGTACACAATTACCGCGGATTTCTTTAATGAATCCTCCGCGTAATGCGTAAGCAGTTTACATATATACGTTTTTTCTTCAAGGTCGTCCATGACGTGAACATTCACGCCCGTTTTAATTTTTATTTGGTCAAGGATATAGTCAAGATTGGCAGCCTCGCGCATTGCTGTACTAGCAATAGTACGCACATTTTGCGGGCGCACACCATATCCTTTTGCCACATGCAGGAAATTCTTTATAACCTCGCAGGCCGTATCAATCTTATCAAAACTCATTTTTCCCGCATGAAAAGTATCCCGCCCAAGACTAAGCGGGAAACTTAAACTTTCCAAATAACTAACCGCCTCCAACTGAATACCACTACCGTTACTGGCTTCGAGACGTACAGGCAAACCAGATGGCATGTTATCGGCGAAAAGCGGTTGTGCCGCCGCTTGCGCTATGTGAAGCCGCAATTCGCTAGAACCGATGTCAATTACTGCGGCTATTATTGGGGTTTTCTTGGACATAAGAAGCTCCTATTATTGGTTAATTTGTCAGAAAACAAGGCTTCAACCATAATGGCGAAGCCTTGACAATCATTTATTTTTATTGCGTATAACTGCTAACTAACCGACCGACTACGCCCAGCACGTCGCCTGCGCGGCTTGCGATAAATAGGCTGACGGTTTTCGTTGGTAATAATAGTCGGGGGCTTGTTGGACTCCACGGTATCGCGAGTGATTATGCAACGTTCTATTGTGGAGTTGCTGGGGACATCGTACATGATTTCGGTTAGAAGATTTTCCACTATGGCGCGCAAGCCGCGTGCGCCTGTTTCGCGTTCCAAAGCCTTTTGGGCTATGGCGCGAAGTGCGTCTTCTTCAAATTCCAGATAAACATGGTCTAGTTCCAGCAGGTATTGATACTGTTTCGTGAGCGCGTTTTTGGGACGGCTCAAAATGGAAACTAGAGTATCCTCATCAAGATTATTCAGCGTGGCAATAACGGGCAAGCGGCCAATTATTTCGGGGATTAGCCCATAACGATGCAAGTCACGCGGCTGAACATGTTGCAGAATATCATCTTGAATTTTCTCGGCTTTAGTTTTAACTTCCGCGCCGAATCCAATTACCTTTTTGTTCATGCGCTGTTCAACAACTTTGTCAAGCCCTGCGAAAGCACCGCCGCAAATGAAAAGAATATTAGTGGTATCAATTTGCAAAAAGTCTTGATGCGGATGCTTGCGCCCACCTTGCGGCGGAACGGAAGCCACAGTACCTTCCAAAATTTTAAGCAACGCCTGTTGAACACCCTCGCCACTAACATCTCTAGTAATCGAAGGATTATCCGAACGGCGGGAAATTTTATCAAGCTCATCAATGTAGATGATGCCGCGTTCGGCGCGTTCGATGTCAAAATCGGCGGCTTGGATTAGTTTTAACAGAATGTTCTCAACGTCTTCACCAACATAACCTGCCTCGGTTAGGCTGGTTGCGTCGGCAATGGCTATGGGAACTTGAAGGAATCTTGCCAGCGTTTGCGCCAATAATGTTTTACCAACGCCCGTTGGGCCAATCAGCAACACATTACTTTTTTGCACTTCAATATCAGAATCGTCTTGCGTGTGCGACATAGCGATTCTCTTGTAGTGGTTGTAAACGGCAACACTTAACGCTTTTTTCGCGCTGTCTTGCCCGATTATATATTCATCAAGGATAGCCTTGATTTCCATTGGTTTTGGCAGGTTGTACTCCTCGTCAAAGTTGGGAGGGTCTTCCATGCTTTCGTCCAAAATACCACAACACATGTCCACGCATTGGTCGCAAATGTACACGTTTGCACCCGCGATAATTTTGTCAACTTGGTCTTGATGTTTGCCGCAAAACGAACATCTTGCGATGTTGCGGGTGTCAAATTTTGAAGGCATTATGCCTGCTCCCTTCGAGAGATAATCTTGTCAATTAAGCCGAACTCAAGGGCTTCTTCGGCGGTTAGGAAGTTATCGCGCTCGGTGTCGCGTGCTACTCTATCGTATGGTTGCCCTGTGTTTGCGGCCATGATTTCGTTAAGTTTGCGTTTAAGGTCAACGATTCTTTTTGCGTGAATTTCAATATCAGAGGCCTGCCCGCGTGTGCCGCCCAATGGCTGATGAATCATAACTTCCGCATTGGGAAGCGCGAAGCGTTTGCCTTTCGCGCCGCCAGAAAGCAAGAACGCGCCCATGCTTGCCGCCATACCCACGCAAATTGTGGAAATGTCGCATTTAACATGATTCATGGTGTCGTAAATCGCGAATCCAGCGGTAATAGAACCACCAGGGCTATTAATGTACAAAGAAATATCTTTGTCTGGGTCTTCGGACTCTAGGAATAAAAGCTGCGCAACAATAAGGCTTGCGCTAACGTCCGAAACTTCGTCCCCAAGGAAGATAATTCTGTCTTTAAGCAGACGCGAGTAAATGTCATACGAACGCTCGCCTCTGCTGGTTTGCTCAATTACATAAGGTACTAAGTTTGCCATAATCTTCTCCTATTCTTCGTCCGAATCTTCGGGCTCTAGTTCTTCAAATTCCTCGTCATCTGCTTCAACGGCTTTTTCCATTACAAAATCAAGTGCCATCTCGCTACGCATAGAACGCTCTAGCTCTTTGCGGCGGGAAGGGTGCATATCTTCCAAAAGTTTTGCAAGTTCGTCGCCCTCTTTGCCTGTGAGTTCGCCTAGGCGTTTTCCAAAAGCTTCCTCGTCTATGGGGAAGTTTTCTTTTGCTGCAATGGCTTCCAGCGCGAGCATTCCATTAACATCAATTTCTGCTTGTTTGCGCCATGATGCCTTTAGCATAGGCTCGGACGTTCCCGTAAATCGCATGTAGCTTTCGATGTCCATGCCGCGCATTTCAATTTGGCGCGTAAAGTCGTGCATCATGTCGTCTACACGAGCAAGATACATTTCCTCTGGAACTTCTACTTTTGATAAGGCAATCAGTTTCTTCATTATATGCCCGCGTTTGCGGTTTTCCATGTTTGCCGATTTGTGTTCTGTTATGCGCTTTGCCAAGTCCTCGCGGAACTCTGCAAGGGTGTCAAATTCTGAAACGTCTTCTGCAAACTCGTCATTAATTTCGGGGAGTTCGTGAGATTTAACGTCCAAAACCTCCACCTCAAAAACGGCGGGTTTTCCTGCAAATTCATCATGGTGATATTCCTCTGGGAATGTTACTTCAACATTAATATCATCGCCTGGGACATGTCCCACAAGTTGTTCCTCGAAGCCTGGGATAAATTGCCCTGCGCCAAGTTTTAAATCGTGGTCTTCGCCTTCGCCGCCTTCAAATGGTTCGCCATCTATGAAGCCTTTGAAGTTAATTGTAACAACGTCGCCCATTTCCGCAGGGCGGCTTACGCTTATTAGGCGAGAATTTTTCTCTTGCTCGTTGCGCAAAGCGTTTTGAATATCCTCTTCTGTGGCTTCTGTGTCGCATTTTGGATGCGTTAGCCCTTGGTAATCTTCAATTTCAACCTCTGGGCGAGTACTTACTATTGCAAAAAAAGTCGCGCCTTCTTTTTCGTCTATATCACCAAGGTCGATTTCGGGCTTGTACACAGGTTCGATTTCATGTTTATCCAACGCGGCTTCGTATGCGTCGGGCAACACAAAATTAATCGCGTCTTCGTGAAACACGTCGCGCCCATATGCTTGCTCAATCATTTTGCGAGGGGCTTTCCCCTTGCGAAATCCAGGGATATTAAAATATCCTTTGCTTCGATTATATGCATATTGCAAGCCTTCGCGGAAGCGTTCCGCGCTAACTTTAATCGTAAGCTTGATTTTTGTTTTTTCAAGTGTTTCCATCTCGCTTGACAGCAAACTCTCTAAATTTCCTTTTTTTGCCGATGCCATAAGTGCCGCACCCTCCAAATTCTACACGATTCTAAGATAAAGTCATTCGCGAGTATACCACTATCTTTTTATGAAAGCAAGCGCGACACGCATAAAATGCGCGAAATCTAGCATTTTGTAAAACATTTATGAACGTAACATAAAAGTCTTGTAAATTTAATGTAAATGTAATATACTGCCGTAGGGTTAAATTCCCAATCAAATAGTAAACGACTTTCAAAATCGTTCGCTATAATAAATTTTCCACTTTCGTAGGGAAATAAACAGGAGGTAACACAATGAAAAAAGGATTACTTGTTCTTGTAGTGGCATTTATTGCAGTGTTTGCTTTTGCAGCATGTCAGCAGGAAACCGCACCACCACCCGCACCCGATACAGGCACAGGCGACACAGCAAATAACAACCAAACAGTAACACCACCAGTAGACACAGGTGGAGACGTAGTAGACGTATCAGACATTGTAGCACCAGTAACAAATCTTACAGGCGACCTTCGTGTATGGTCGTTCACAAATGAAGCACTTGTAATTGCAACAGCTTTCCAAGAGCAACACCCAGACCTTAATATCCATTTTGCAATGGCATCTATGGATGATGGTTCTTACCAAGAAATGGTTGCGCAAGCAATCGCAGTAGGCACTGGCGACGTTCCTGACATCATCTTCATGGAAGCTGACTTTGTTAGAACTTTCGTGCAAGAATACGGCTGGCTTCAAGACCTTTCTGCTCTTGTACCAAATGCACGCGCTCTTGAAACAATCCCATTCACCGTTCAAGCTGGTACAGATGATAATGGCGTTGTTCGTGCATTCTCATACCAAGCTACACCGGGCGCAATGTTCTTCCGCCGTAGCATGGCACAACGCTACTTCGGAACAGATGACCCAGCACAACTTCAAGCACATTTTGCAAACCTTGACTTGTTCATTGAATCTGCAAGAAGCATTCAAGAACAATCTGACGGAAACACCCGCGTTGTGGGTAGCCCAACAGAAATTTACAGAACATTCCTTCCAAACCGTTCACAACCATGGGTTGTAAACAACGCGCTTCACATTGACCCACTTATGTATGATTACATGACTTTCGCATACACCCTTCGCAACGAAAACCTTGACGCAGAAGCTGGTCAATGGGGCGACCACTGGTTCCACGCAATGTCTGACGACCTTGTTGATGCCGCTGGTAATCCAATTGCTGTATTCTCATTCTTTATGCCAACATGGGGACTTCCCTTCGTAATCATGCAAAACGCTGGTGACACTGGCGGAGACTGGGGTGTAATCCCAGGCCCAATGCCTTTCCAATGGGGCGGAACATGGTTGGGAATGACCACCGTTGCACAAAACACAGAAGCCGCAATGGAATTTATTCGCTTCGCAACCCTTGATGAAGCACACCTAACAAACTGGGCAACAGGCGTTTACACCAACGAGTTCCTAGCCGCAATCGACCCGAACGTACCAGGCGACCTTCATCAACCAGCGGGCGACCTAGTTTCTTCTGCAAGACTAATCCGCGAACTTACACCATGGTTCACAGGTTCAGCCGCATCTGACTTCCTAGGCGGTCAAAACCCATACGAAATCTTCGGAGAAGCCGCATTAGCAGTATCCTTCGAGCTACAACAAGGCACAGACAACACAATAGGCGACGCATTCATAGACGCAGTAGACCTATACATCACAGGTCAAGCAGACCGTGACGAGACAATAGCAAGCTTCCGCAGTGACGTACAAATGGCATTGCCTATGCTTAATTGGTAATTTTAGAGATTTAAAGATTAAAAGATAAGACCTTGGGGACGCTGTTCCCTATGGCGCAGTGAGCGTAAGCGAACGTTCCCCGCGCCAAACCCCTGCAAGCTTTAAAAAAGCTTGACCAAACTTTTAACGTTGACTGTTTTAGTGAGTGCGTGGTTTTTTACTTCCACTCATGTTTGGCAGTCAAATGAAAAAGTTTTTTGAAGGGGGGCTTGGGGGGAAACTTTTGTTCACAAAAGTTTCCCCTCAATTTTTTTAAATCTTTCAAAAAAAAGAAAGGGGGTTTTCCGATGCGAACTCGGGGTGGTGTTTTTTTGATTGTCGCTGGCGTGTTGATGGCGGCTTTTGGTGTATTTGCTATTGTGTCGGGGATTCTTAATTTTGCGGCCGTTTGGGTTCTTAGGGACGCGCTTAATTCGGCTAATTTGACTTATGGTACTCCTGCGCATATGGCGTTTAGTTGGTTTTCGTTTATTTCTTGGATTGTTTGTGGTGTTGTTTATCTGGCTGTTGGGATTATTGGTGTTATTTTGCATGGTAATCTTCGGCGGGCGCGAATGCTTATGTTTCTTGGGATTCTCGCGCTTTATGTTTATGCTTTGAGTGCGTTTGTTTTGGGGAATTTTGATTTGCGTTCGCTTGGGGCTATGGTGTTGCTTTTGTTGATACCTGCATGTTTTATTGCGGGGGCGCGACGAAATCAGAGTAGTGTTGCTATTAATGACTGGGGATATATTTTTATTTCGCCATTTGTTTTGATTTTTTTGGCGTTTATTGCGTACCCAATTTATAATACGTTTTCAATGAGTACGACTGATGCACGGATTATGGGCGGTAGATGGATTATTAATCCTGTTGGAATGGATAATTTTCAGGAGCTTTTGGGTTTTAGCAACCTAGCGGAATTTGGTGAGATTTTCCGAAATTTCTTCTACCACCTGTTTAGCCATGGCGATGTTTATGTGCATAATATGTTCCATCAGGCCGTGCTGAATACTTGGATATTGTGGCTTTTGAATTTTGTTCCGCAAATGATTTTGGCGTTGGTGTTGGCTGCTATGTTTACCAGCACAACTTACAAGTTGAAGGGAACTAATTTTTTCAAGGCTATGTACTTTTTGCCCAACTTGATGATGCCTGTTACTATTGCGTCGTTGTTTTATTCGTATTTGGCGGTGCATGGGCCAGTTAATCAGTTTATGGTGGGAACGCTGGGAATTTGGGACGAGGCGCGGAACTTTACGTCCTACGTAACTGATACGCGCATTGTTGTAATTTTCCTGCAAACTTGGATGTGGTTTGGGCAGACAGCTATTGTTTTTGTGGCGGGTATGACTGCGATTTCTCCTACGTTTTACGAATCCGCTATGATTGACGGGGCTAATCAGTTTAAGATGTTTTTCCGAATCACTTTGCCACTGCTTAAACCAATTATGCTGTTTGTGCTTGTAACAAGCTTGGTTGGCGGATTGGGCATGTTTGATATTCCGTTGCTGTTCTCGCAGAGTCCGTTTGGGAATCCGCAGAACTCCGTTCTTACTATTAATATGTTTATGAACGTGCGGCGGTCGTTCCCAAGTATGATGTTCGGAAGTGCGGCGGCTGTTTCGGTGCTTCTGTTCTTGATGTCCAGCGTTGTTGCATTGTTTATTTTCTGGGCGTTCCGAACTCAAACTGATGAAGACCTTGCAAAACGCGAAGCAAAAAAAGCCGCAAAGGCGGCAAAATTGCAGAATAAGGGGGCGAGCGCATGAAAACTCAAAACATGGGACTTTACGTGGCAAAACAATGGATTGTGAAAATTCTGTGCTACTTGCTTCTGATTGCGTTGTTTCTAGTCAGCGTTGTGCCTATCTACATGCTGTTGATTAACGCAACGCGCACAACGGTGCAAATTCAGTCGGGGATTTCGTTAATTCCAGGCACTGCGTTTTTTGATAACTGGGAAACCATGTCTAACTTGGGCGTGGACGTTTGGCTGGGAGTTCGCAACAGTGCCTTTGTTGCGTTTACCAGCACATTTTTAACGGTGTATTTCTCCATGCTAACCGCTTACGCGCTGGTTGCGTACAACTTCCGATTCAAGAAAATTTTCTTCGTATTTGTGCTTGCTATGATTATGGTACCAGGGCAACTTTATATTGTTGGGTTCTTCCAGTACATGCACTCAATGGGGCTTTTGAATACCTTTATCCCGCTAATTATTCCGTCAATTGCCGCACCCGGAACTGTATTCTTCTGCAAACAGTACCTAGATTCCAGTGTGTCACACGAACTAATCCAAGCCGCAAGAATTGACGGCGCAAGCGAGTTTGGAATTTTCAACAGAATAATCCTCCCCCTAGCCGCACCAGGGGCGTTCACAATGGGTATATTCGCCTTCGTTGCCTCGTGGAATGCCTTCATGGGGCCGCTATTCTTAGTAGGCGGCGACCAAAACCTCCACACCCTACCACTAATAATCAACCGCCTACAGGGCGACACCTTCCGCCGCGACCTAGGCGCAATCTACTTCGGAATGGCATTCACCCTAATACCAATCCTATTCGTATACGCCGCCTTCTCAAGATTCATAGTAAGCGGAATTTCTTTAGGGTCTGTTAAGGAATAAAAAAGAAAGACCTTGGGGGAGAACCTTTTCTGAAGAAAAGGTTTCTCCCCCAAACCCCCTCTCCAAAAAACTTTAAAATTGCGCCTGTACTTGAGTGGTTGTCTAAAAACTTTCCACTCAAGTACAGGCGCAATTTTTAAATTCCAAACCTTCCGTGATTACAAATAATTCCACTCAACATAAAATCCAAAAAAGCGGGGTCAAGGGGACTGCGTCCCCTTGCAGGGGTATTGGGGACAGCGTCCCCAAGGTCTTAAATCTTTTGACCTTAAATCTTTTGACCTTAAATCTTTTGACCTTAAATCTTTTGACCTTAAATCTTTTGACCTTAAATCTTTTGACCTTAAATCTT
>WQVV01000056.1 GCA_009785665.1 Defluviitaleaceae bacterium | reverse complement strand
GGGGTCTTGGTGGCTGGTTAGCCCTAGGCGGTTGGATACGCGTTTTACGTGAGTGTCCACTACTATGCTTGGAATTTTGAAAATATGCCCGCGCACTACGTTTGCGGTTTTTCTGCCTACTCCACTTAGAGAAGTTAGGGCGGTTATATCGGACGGGACTTCGCTGTTAAACTCTGTTATTAGCATATTCGCGGTTTTTTGTAGATAGCGAGCCTTTGCGTTGTTGTAGTTTATTTGGCGCAAAGCTTCTTCAAGTTCGGAGACGCTGGCGGTGGTGTAAGACTCTAGGGTTGGGTACTGTTTAAACAGTTTCGCGGTAACAATGTTTACTAGCGCGTCTGTGCATTGCGCGCTAAGAATCGTTGCGAATAGCAATTGCCATGGCGTTTCGTAGTCTAGGAAGCATTTGCCGTCGAAAGGATATAGTTCGTTTAAAGTTTTTAGAATTTCTGTTATGTCTCGGTTAATGATATTTGTCCCCCTTCGTGTTCTGATTTTAGTCCTAGGTGCGTGTAGGCTTTGTGTGTGGCTATTCTGCCGCGTGGTGTGCGCTGGATAAAACCTAGCTGTAACAAATAAGGTTCAACTACGTCCTCCAGTGTTCCAGATTCTTCGTCGGTGCTTGCCGCTAGAGTGTCTAGTCCTACTGGGCCGCCGCCGAATTTTTCGATTATGGCTAGTAGAATTTTCTTGTCTACAGTGTCCAAACCAAGTCTGTCAATTTCGAGCCTGTCTAACGAGGATTGCGCTACCTCCAATGTAATCACACCATCAAATCTAACTTGCGCGAAGTCGCGAACGCGTTTCAGCAACCGATTTACAATGCGCGGCGTTCCTCTTGCCCTGCGGGCGATTTCTTCCGCGCCTTCAGGTTCGATTTCCACACCCAAAACTGCCGCCGAACGAATTACAATTTTCTGCAAATCCTCCACGCTATATGGTTCGAGGTGGTGAACGACTCCGAAACGGTCGCGAAGCGGCGCGGTTAGTAGCCCTATCCGCGTTGTCGCGCCTATTAACGTAAATCGCGGAAGTTCTAGCCGAATGCTTCGCGCCCCAGGCCCTTTGCCGATTATTATATCGAAAACAAAGTCTTCCATTGCGGAATATAACATCTCTTCCACCGTGCGATTCAAGCGGTGGATTTCATCTATGAATAGAAAATCGCCCTCGTTCAAGTCATTTAGAATTGCGGCTATATCGCCTGGTTTTTCTATTGCTGGGCCTGTGGTTACTTTTAACGTGGCATTCATTGCAGAAGCTATTATTGTGGAAAGTGTAGTTTTTCCCAAACCTGGTTGCCCGAATAACAAAACATGGTCAAGAGTTTCACCGCGCCGCAAAGCCGCTTCCACGAATACTTGCATGTTCTCCTTGACCTTGGCTTGCCCAATATATTCGTCAAAATGCGCGGGGCGAAGTTTTATTTCTATTTCTTCGTCATGCTCGTTGCTGAAACCTGTTGTGTTTAGTCGCGTTTCGCTCATTTATACAAACTCTCCCCGCTCAAGACCTTGACAGCTTTTTTAGTGCTAATTTTATTATTGCGTCTGCGGGCATTTCTTCGTCGGCTACTTCCAGTACCGCTTGAACCGCCTCCGTGCGACCATACCCTAGGGCTAGTAGTGCGTCTGTTGCGTCTTGCTTTGTGCCGCTTGCTCCAATTGCGATTGCCGTTGATGAAATACCAGTATCTTCCCATGTATTGGTGGTTTTGATTTTATCCTTTAGTTCCAACATAACGCGCTGGGCTGTTTTTTTGCCAACCCCTGGTGCCTTACTTAGGGCAAGCGTATCTTCCGCAACAATAGCCAAAATCACTTGTTGCGGCGACATAGCCCCCAAAATTGCCGACGCAACCTTAGGCCCAATCCCCGAAACAGAAATCAATAACGTGAAAAGCCGCACTTCTTCCTGCGATAAAAACCCATGCAAAGATTGCCCACTATCCCCAGATTGAAAATAAGTGAACAACTGCAAAGCCGTACCCCGTGAAGGCAGACGGCTAATAGTTTCGGGCGATACATTCACAAGATACCCCACACCGTTCACGTCCACCACCACAGAACGGTCGTATATGAACTCCAGCGTGCCTTTTACATATGCAATCATTGCGAACACATCATTTCTTTTGAATTATTGGACTCTTAATAAGCATCTAGCACTATCAGCATGTTCCTTAATCGCGTGCATAGCGTTTCTAGTACAGAGTAGGCAACGTCTGGGTTTTGGGTCATTAGTTCGTACATATTGCCTTGCTTTATTTCGGTTACTTCTACTTGGTCGATTGCTATTGCGCTGGCTGTCCGTGGTTCGTTTAGGAATAGAGACATCTCGCCGAAAAGGTCGCCTTGTTTTAGAGTGGCTAGTAGATTTTCGTTAGGCTTGCCTAAGGACTTGCAAATGTTTACGCTTCCACTTTGAATGTAGTACATGCTTTCGGCATTGGTGTCGCCTTCTTTTATTATTAGCTCGCCTTTTTGATAGATTCTTCTTGTACCAGAGAGGTTTTTTACGCTGTTTAGTTTGGGAGCGGCTACGGTTGCATCTTTCCAAATGCTACTCATTTTTGGCATGGCTAGTTTTGTTTGGAAGAAGGCTAGTTTTTCTTTTAGTACTGCTACTTGCGCGTCTAGTTCTTCTGCGGCGGCGGCAGTTTCTTGGCTGGTGGCGGCATCGTTCTGAATTAGTAAGCTTACTTTGTATAAACTGTCGGACATTATGCTTACTGCATCGGTTTGTAGTACAGAGGCATCAAAAATACCGCCAACTGCGCCAGATACTTCTACTACGCCCGAAACTATTTTGTTTAGGCTGGTTGCGGTGTCGTTTGCGCGGGTTTTGCCTTTGTTTATGGATTGAATTGTTTCTTGCATAAGTTCGGCGGCTTGTTTTGCGGCTTCGCTGGTGCGACCTGCTAGAATGCGAACTTCATCAGCTACTACTGCGAAGCCTTTTCCGTGTTCGCCAGCGCGAGCGGCTTCTACTGCGGCGTTTAGTGCTAGTAGGTTTGTTTGGAACGCAATGCCGTCTATCGTGGTATTAATTTCGGAGATTTTACCCACAGAACCTGCGATATTGTCCATAGATTCCAGTAGCAATTCCATTTCTGCGTTGCCCGCTTCTGCATCTTCTTTGGAACTTGCTGCCCAGTTGGCGGCTTTTTGTGCGTTTTGGGTGTTATCTCTGGATTGCATATCAATTTCTTTTGTGCCTACGGAAAGCTCTTCCAAGGAAGCGATTTGCTCGTTTATGCCTGTAGATAATGCCATTGAGTTTTCCGAAAGCATTGTTGCGCCACCCGATACACCTTCGGCTACGTTTTCTATTTCCTCAAGTGTAGTGTTTAGTCGAATCAATATGCTGTTTACAGAACGCTTGATTAAGTCGAACGAGCCAACGTAATTCTGCTCTATTCTACGTTGCAAATTACCCATTGCCATTTCTGCCAAAACTTCGTCGATTTCGGTTACATAGTTTGAGATTTCGTCAAGCGTGGTGTTTAGAGTGTCTGCCATATCTTTGTACGCGCCATTGTATTTTGTTTCTACGCGGTGGCGGAAATCGCCTTCTTGTAGCTTGTGCATTATGCCTGTTATTTCGTCAAAGGGTTTTGATACTGCGGCTAGTAACTCGTTGAGGTTATGCACTAGGTCTGCCCAGTTGCCTTGGAATTTTGTTTCGTCTACTCTTGCGTCCAGTTTGCCTTCTACCGCGCTTTCGGTTAGGAATAATACGGATTCGTAAAGTTCTTTTAGATTGGATTCTACTGCGCGTAATGCCTTTGGTTGGAAATCGAAATCCCCTGGCATATCGCGGATTTCTGTATGAAAATCACCTGCGTTTATTTTGTTCATGGTGTCTATTACGGAGGTGATGTTTGTGATTTCTTCGTCGAAAATTGCGTTTACGCTTTGAATCATTTCCTTGAAAGAATTACTGTACTTGTCTGCGTCAAGCCTATAGGTGCTGTTGCCTAGTACATTGTACTCGTGATGGATATTGGTTAAATCTTGAACCATGTCGCGTATTACATCTACTAAGGCGCATACATCTTTGGTTAGTTCGCCGATTTCGTCGGTGGTGATTTTTGAACGGTCTAGGTTGATGTTTGTGTTACCCATTGCAACATCATGGATATTCTCAGAAAGACGATTCAGCGGTTTTAACGATTTACTAATAAGCAAATACATGATAATGGACACCGCAACAATCCCCATAAATGATATGAGGATTACACTACGAAGCTGTGAGGCCGTAGCAAGCAAGCTATGCTCTTGAGATAGCCAAATCACGAGCATTCCAGTAGGCTGATTATCTGCACCACGTAATGGCATATGGTATGTCAAAAATGAGGTGCCAAACATATCAATGCTATCTTTTAATGACTCGCCGCGCTCAAGCACCGCCGCCGAAATTTCGGGGCTGGCGTTTGTTTCTGTTACGCGCTGTCCTGTAGTTGGGTTAATCAGCGTGGAGTTAATGCTGGTGTTTTCGGAAAACACCATAACATCTACATCAAAGGTATCGGAAATTCTATCAACAAACTCGTCAGAGCCTATTACAAAATTTACAACAACGCCACCAACAAGGCTGTTACCGTCCATAATTGGTGATGATGTTGTCATAACCAGCGAAGCCGTTGGGGTGGTGGTGTACATTGTCAAAAACTCGCCACGAAGCGAGGCGGCTATAGATGGAACATGACTAACATTATCGCTGTGGGAATCCTGCATATGCGAACGTGCCAAGGTTACACCGTTGTGGTCTACCACAATGATTTCATCCACGTTAAAATGATTCTTCCTATCAAAGGTGTATTGCCAAATTTGTTCTCTGTTGCCATTGCTTATTAGCCGTACTAATTCTCCGCTACTTCCCATTGCAGATGCTACCATAAAAGTTTGCTGCTCGTACGCGGTAAGGTACGCTTGTGTTGCTTGCGCCGCCGCGTAAAGTCTATCGTCGCTGAAACTTTCTACAAGAAGCCGTGTTGTTCTGGCAGTGAAAGCGGTTATTAAGCATGTCATAATAAGCATTAAGATAAGAACGGGGAAGGTTATGCGGCTTTTTAAGGTGTTAAACACTCTGAATATCATGCCAGAATTTCTATCACCCAATGCCAAATGCATGAATACTGCGGTCAAACATGCCGCCATAGAAATTGGGTTAATATCAATAGGAATCACGTTAAAGGTGTAAATCATATTGCCCGAAAGCAACACCACCAACCCAACAATAAACAACACAACGGCAACGCGGTCTATGTTCGATTTTTTCACAAGCCCGTACACAATTACAACGATACAGGCAAGCGCGAGTACGACGGTATAAACCGTATGCACAAGAAACCACGCACCAACGGAATAATCCACGGTACGTGGCCACACAGTAATATAGTTAATATTTCTCAAAAGCGAATGCATAAATGATGTAAGCCCCAACAGCGTAGTGATTGATGGCACAGCAGAAATTGCAACAATTACGGGGACGGGAATTTTACGCTCGGGCAAGATAAATTGGAAAATAGTAAGAAACAGCATCAGAGTGGATAATGTTATAAAGCCTAATCCAACATTCCAAACATACGCATTTATTGCAACATTTTCGATTAGCAAAATTGCAAAGTCTGTTACCAGCCACCCAAAGATTAAAATACATAACCATTGGAACAACGGATTTTCACGAGTATGCTTATAGTTTAAACGTGCGGCCATCCAAATTGCAATTACAATCATCATCAGTAGTGCGTAAATTCCACTTGATACCATGTTTACCATAAAAAATTCCCCCAAATTAAATTGCAGAGTATTTTTCAACCACGATATTAAAATTATCATAGTTAAGAAATTTTTGCAACGAAAATGGAGGAGGTGGGTTAATAAACCACCCCTCTCAAAAAGAAATCGTAATTGTACCAATGGATAAAATTATCGGGATTAAGGAATCCAAGAGCTACATACCAAACCAGCAGAATCAGCGAACAAATTGCTACCAGCGGCATATCTTTTTTCAGCAGGGAACGAACTAGGCAGAGAACCACAACGGCGGCAAGATAGAAAATAAACCATGCGGAAAGCAGCCGTAACCAAGTCATTCCAAAAGCGTCGATATAAAGGTTCAAGCGAAGCGCGCCAGAAACAAGCATGATACCTGTTAATAGAAGCAACGCACTTTTTAGAATGGTAAGCAATTTACTAGGGCTTCCGCGCCATAGGAACACGCCAAAAATTATCAAATTAATTGCGCAAACTGCTACTGTTTGGGCAAAGCCTTCCCTTGCGTATTCGGAGAAAGTCATGCCTTCGGGCAGACCTGCGCGAGCAAAAAGATAGGTAAATTGCACAAGGCAGAAGAGAATATACACCAAAATCACGCTACTCAAAACAATTGATGAAATCACTTTATCAATAGAGCCGCCTTTTTTCGTAATGAATCGCGAAGCCTGCCCAAATCCAACATTCCACAGCGTTGAGAAAAACAGTCCAAACGCAACAATCACCACAAAGCCATTAAACACGATTGTGAAAAAACTAAGCTGTGAAAAAAGCTGGCGTACATAATATCCAAAAACTTGGTCTGCGCCCATCAACAACGGAACGATTATCGCTAACATAACAACGGAAATCAATACCCCAATCAACGCACGTTTAAAAACAGGTCGATTCTCCGAAGACACCAACGACGCTGACACCCCAAAAAACGCACCAAGCCCAGTAAATGGCTTCACAAGCCAACCTTCAAACCAAGCGGCAACCATTTCAATAACCGCGCCATCAAATAACTTGAAAGAAAATCCACCAGCAGTCCACTGCGCGTGCGCCATAAGCACGGCAGGAATCACAACAAAAGTAATCATTCGGAATTGAAAATTCCCGTCGGGATTAATAAAATTCCAAACAGACAGCGCGACCACACAAGCCGAAACAAGCCACAGCACAACATCTTTACAAATCCGTTTCCAGAAAAGCGCGTAAAACGCCACAAGCCAGCCAATCCAGAAAACCGCAGGTAACACGCGCAATCCTGCAAAATCCAAATCATTTGCACGAATAGCTAAAACGAATGGGTTGATAATCTGATTAGCAACCATACGGTCAAATAATATCGCCAGCACCAACGACACAGGCAAAATAAGTTTTTCCGCCAAACTCCACACTTTTGGTTCTTCTTGTTCAAGTTGTTGCGGCGGTTGCTGGCTTTGTTGTATATCTTGTTGCGTTGCCGCGCTTGTTGCTATTAACATTTCGTTCATTTTACTTTCCATCTTCTTCGTCCTCCCTATATTCCAAAATATCACCAGGTTGGCAATTTAACTCGCGGCATATGCTGTTTAGCGTTACAAATCTTACCGCCTTACCTCTTCCATTTTTTAGAATCGACAAGTTTGCTTGCGTTATGTCAACTCGTTCGGCTAACTCTGTTAGGCTCATTTTTCGTTTTGCCATCATCACGTCTAAATTAATTACAATCATCATTCACCTCATATAGTTAAATCGTTTTCTTCGCGGAAAACAATTGCTTGCCTAATCAACGCCGCCAAAGTAAACGAAAATAATCCGCTACCAATCATAAAAAATCCTCCGCCCAAAACAATAACACTAGGAAAAAAAATACACCACACAACAGCCGCCAGCGCGACCGCAAAAAATATAATCCCAATCCGATAAAGTGCCTTCACATTGCGCATAACAAACGGCCCTGTAGGAATCGAATTAAGCATCCAAATCATTTCCAAAATCACCCACAAGAAAGGCACTGCCATAGCCATCAAATACGGCATCACAAACGCCCGATACTCTGGCACCAACGAAGGCGCGTTACGAAACAGCCGAAAAAACAAATCAATAGTAAACGGAAACGTAACCGCACCCACCAAACCTACAACAAATACCCCATACAAAACATACTTCAAAATGCGACTAAACAATGGTTCCTTCATTACAAAATACCTCCCGCAAGCGAATTTTTCCATAGTATAAACGCGTCGAATGCAAATGTCAACAATATTTTATCGCAATGCAATAAATCATTATTGCGTGGCATTGGAGTTCGCAGACTCTTATACCATTTGTTAAGCAAAAAAGCGGCACAGCCGCATTTCGCCGATGACATGTATTGGCAATCTCCGCATACGTCTCGAAGCCATGAACAATTTCATAGGCAACAAAAACCAGCCTAACAAAAGGCTGGTTTAGAAGCGGATTACACGATGGTATTTCGCATTAAAAATTACTTCGTAGCGATAATCTTCGTATTCTTTTGGAGGGATTCTGCTTAGAACCTGCGGTCAATTCGGTATGATTTTATTAACCGTAGGTTCTTAGTTTCATTGCTTGGATTTTTCAATCATTTGCAATAACCATAGGATATTTTCGCCTAGGCGGGTCATTGTGGATAGACCTTCTTTGTCTTTTTCGGGAAAGTCGTTGCGGGCTACGGATAGGCTCATATTCCAATATGTGCTGCCTGGGATAATCATGTCGCTTATGGAAAAGAAATGGTGAATTGAATCCAGCGTGTGGATTCCACCAGCACGACGCACGGCAGTTACTGCCGCGCCTACCTTGCGCGAAAGCGTATTTCCGCCTTGCCGCGCCATGTAGCCGCAACGGTCTATCAAAGCTTTTGTTTCGGCGGTTAGGTCGGAAAAATATGTTGGCGAACCGATTATTATTGCGTCGGCTTCTAGCATTTTTGGATAAAGTTCGTTTACCCAGTCGTCGGTTACGCATTTGCCTGTGCCTTCGCGGCATTTTCCGCAGGCTAGACAGCCTTGCACTGGGCGACCTCCTGCTTGATAAAATTCTGTTTCTACACCGCCTGTTTTTAGTACATCTAGTACCGCGTTTAACATTGCGGTGGTGTTTCCTTCTTTGCGGGGGCTTCCGTTGATTGCTAATGCTTTCATTTTATGTCCTCCTTTAGGGATTATTCGCGCTTTGTATGAATGCATTCATAATGGGTTGCGCGTCGGTTATTATGGTTTGGGGAGCGTTGTTTGCCCATACTCGTGATGCGAAATGCGGGTTAAGGGCTTCGCGATGGTTGGGAATTAGATAATGCGCGGGTAGGGTTTGCAACGCGGGATTTCTGGTGAAAAGTTGCATTGTTTCCTCTATGGAGCGCGGCTCGCCGTGATTTGCCATGTTTGCAAGCATCCATTGTGTGGGGCTGTCGGTTTCTAGTGGACGAATCCATAGTTGCAGGGCTGTCATTATGTCGGCTACTTCTTCGGGGGTGAAGCTTTGGGGAATTGCGTATATATGCGTTGATACCCACGCGTTATGATAAGCCGCGTGCGGCCCTCGCGGAAACGCCACAAAACCCCATTCGTCAAGGGTTATACGCGACGTAGTGTATCTGTCGCCCGATAACATTGCGCCATAACCATGGTTGAACACATCGTACATACTTGGGCTAAGTACAGCAAGATTTCCACTTGCTTCGATTATGTTCATTGCGAAACGGTCTTCGCGAAGTTGCGCCACCCATTGAATCGTTGCCAGAAATTCTGGGGTGTTGGTGGCGTTTACAAATTGCCCCGTTGTTGGGTTTACCGTGACAAATGCGGCGTTGTTTGAAGCTAAGGCGCGGCTTAGGAAATCCGCGCTGAATGTAGTCAACGCCCATGTGTGACCCATTCCGCCTACGTTTGCGTTGGAAATTGCCCTTGCGGTATCTGTGAAGCTATCCCATGTCCAGTTATTTTCGCGCTGTAACTCAAATGGCAAATACCGCGAAAGCCCAGCCTGCTCGAATACACGCTTGTTAAAATATATTCCGCCAGCAGATTCCACACCACTAGAAAGCCCATGAGAAAACCCAAACGGAACACCATTACGCGAAGTCACTGCTAAAACACTTTGATTCCATTCGATTCCAAAATCGAAAGGGTCTTCAAAGTGTTCAAGCGGAATTGGCGCGAAAAGATTCTGCCCATGAAACGCCCAAAACCATGTTGGGTCTAACGCCCATATGTGATGTACTCTGTCCCCAGACAGTAATTTTTGCTGTATGTTTTCCTTGCTCCAGCCGTCGTATTGTACATATTGTATTTGAAAATTGTAGCGTTCTTCCATTTCGAGGCGGTGTTCCCAGCGGGCGCGGTCTGATGCTGTTTGGGGATTTGCTGTTTCAGTGTTTTCCTGCGCCCACCATGTTGCTATTATTATGTTCTTTCCGTTGAAATCATGAATTGGTTTGTCTTCATCGTATTCGTAATCGTCTTCGGGGTATTCGTATTGCGATGTTGTGGGGGGCTGTAAAATTGCATTGCCTGTGGTTGTTTCATGTGGCGTTGATGTTTCGTTTTCGTCGTCTGTTTCGGCGTAGGCTTGCAAAATTTCGTTCGTTTCGCTTGTTTCGTTGAACGCCAAAAAATACACAAGCACTCCTCCGCCCAGCAGAACCAACGCCGCTATCAAACCAAGGAACACAAATGACAATATCCTCTGCGTTTTTATAATGTCAACTAATCGTGATTCACTTCGCGCTGAATTTGTTTCGTTTGCTGACTTGCCGCATATTGTGCATTCTTTTTCGTCTTCGGTGATTAGGTATCTACAGTGTTTGCAATATCTTGCTTCCACAACTCGTTGACCTCCTCGGGTTCTTCGACTTGTTTGTATTTTGCAAAATACTCTGCTAGGCGTTCGCCCACTGCCGCGCCGCCGTCTAACATTTGATTACGACGATGTAACCATTCTTCGGTTAGTTGAAGTTCTGATGGTGTTAGTAAATCGCGATTGGGTAGAAAACTTGGCCAATGTGGCGTGGCATTTACTAGGCTTGGTTGGTAAGTTTCGTTGTAGCGTTCGCTTACTACTAGCGTTCCTGCGGCCATATCACCCAAGCGTTTATGCTTCTTGGAAAATAATATGATGAATATTCCAATGTACATCATGTCGGCAGAAGTTCGCAATAACCCACGAATTAGCGATTGCGAAAATTCCAGCGGCTGACCATTATCGCGAATCACTCGCAAACCAAAAATCCGTTTACCAATGGACTGCCCCTGCATAGACAACTCGCATATAACAAAATATCCAAACTGCAACACAAACCACGTAACCATTACGATTCCCAGCGCGACACCGCTTGGATAATCCGTATTCCCAAAAATTACGCGGTCAAAGCCAAATAGCACAATCAGCACGATTGCTATAAAAATCAACCCTTGCACCATAAAGTCAATCAAAAATGATGCAAGCCGTGACCCTGCCCCCGCAAGCCTATATTCTACCTCTATGTTGGATGGGGTTATTATCGTGATTGTTTTCATGTTTTTACCATTCGCTGAAGCGTACAAGTCCCTAATGAAAATTGGTCGCCTGCGTTCCTTTCTTCGCAATCTTTCATACTTGCCCTCTTTTCTATCCAATTAACTGCAAGTATCTATTCACAGCGGAAAGCGCGAAATCCTCTGCCTTGCTTTCCACATTGGGAATGCCCATGGCCGACAAATGACGGAAAATATCACGGCGTTCGGCTTGAAATTCCTTTGCGGTATCTTTTAGATAATTGTCGTATGGTTGTTTCACGGGGATTTCTGTAAGGGCGTTAAGGCTTTCGTTTTCCATGAAAACTACTATTGGAAGATGGCGTTTTTTAAGCAACGTGATATATGAAATCATTTCGCGAGCTTCTTCTGGAAGTTCAAAATCTGTAAAGATGAACACCAAACTGCGGCGTTTTTGTTTTTCGCAGAGAGTACGAAACGCGCCGCCATAATCGGCAGTGGAGCGATTATCTTCTACATTGTAGAGAGTTTCCATTAGCAGATTACGATGCCCCGCGCCCTGCCCAGCGGAAACATGCGAACGCACAGCGGAATCATAAACCATAAGCCCAACCTTATCGCCCGACTGATTTACGATGTCGCTGAGAATAAGCGCGGCATTAATGGCGTAATCCAGCTTTTTGAAGCCGTTTACGGAGTAGCTCATTGGGCGACCAATGTCCAGCAAGATATACACGGGCTGATTTCGTTCAATTTGATATTTGTTCACGATTAGTTTGTTTTCGCGGGCAGTAGCCGACCAGTTGATTGTGCGATAATCGTCGCCCTCTACATAGGAACGAAGGCTTTCAAATTCGTAGCCCATGCCGTAATTTTTGATATTCTTCTCGCCGCGTGGAAGCAGTCGGCTTTTTTGCATCATAAGGCGATATTTGCTCAAGTCGCGAACATTCGGATATACCTTGTATTCTATTGGGCAGGAAAAATTCGCGTACTTCACGCAAAGCCCCAACACGCCCGAATAGCGCAGAAAAATCTTTTTAAACGCGAAACTCCCGCGTTTTGATGGCAACACATTGTATGAAAATAGTTCTTCTTCGCGTGGGCTTACCCATCTGTTTAAATCGCTATCGGGTAGCGCAGTGAAGTGACGTACATTTTCGTCCTTCGCTTGAATATTCAACGTGTGCCGCGATTTATTTTCAACGTAAAACGAAATTTCGTTTTCCGCTTTGAAATACAAAACATCATCATTGTTTCTGCGAATTTTCAGCAGTTTCGCGCTAGGCGTAATTACAACGTCTAAAATCAGCAGCCCCACGAGAAGTATGTTCCAAAAAATGAACATAATCGGGTACGCGCCGCCCAAACGCCACGCTACAAGAGTGACTAAACCGCCCAACGCGGTCAGCAAAACAAAACTTCTGGTTACACTCACGGCGGCTACCTCGGTGCTTTCACTTGCGATAAAATGCTTTCGATTACCTGATCCGTGGTGATGCCTTCGATTTCGGCTTCGGGTTTTAGCAAGATTCTGTGACGCAGAATGGGCAATGACAACATATGGACATCATCGGGAATAACAAAATCGCGCCCGCAAATGGCGGCATACGCCTTTGATGCAAGCAGCAAAGCAACACTTCCGCGTGGGCTTGCCCCAAACTGAACTGCCCCAACGCGTCGTGTAGTTTCTACAACACTAACGATATAGTTAAACACGGCCTCGTCCACGGTAACGGCTTGAATTTCCTGCCGCGCTTCCGCAATTTGCGAAACGTCGCAGATTGGCTGTAGGTCTTGCGCTTGCTTCGCGGGATTAAAGCCTTCGTGATACATTTGCAACATTTGTTTCTCTGCCGCAACACCAGGGTAGGTTACAAGAATTTTCATCATAAAGCGGTCGGTCAAGGCTTCTGGTAGGGGATATGTTCCCTCGTACTCAATGGGATTCTGCGTTGCCATTACGAAAAATGGGTCTTCCATTGCGTAACGCTCGCCGTCTATGGTGATTGCGCGCTCTTCCATTACCTCCAGCAACGCCGATTGTGTTTTAGGCGGTGTGCGGTTTATTTCGTCTGCAAGAAATAATTGCGTAAACAATGGCCCTTTTCGCAATTCAAATTGCCCCGTCTGCTGGTTAAAAACCTTCGTACCCAGAATATCCGAGGGCATAAGGTCGGACGTAAACTGCACGCGCTTACAACCCACGCTCAAAAGTTGCGCAAGCGAACGCGCCCATAATGTTTTCGCAAGCCCAGGCACGCCCTCAATCAGCACATGCCCGCCCGCAAACATTGCGGTTATTGCAAGCTCCGTCAAATTCTCTTGGTTTAGTACGCGGCTGTTTATCCGCTCTTTAATGCTGTCTGCTAGATTTTTTAACATGTTATTCTCCCTATTTTTAGACGAACGCCGCCGCCGTTATTCACTTGCTTCGTGTTTGTTACGAAATTCTTTTGTTATTCGCAAAATTTCAATTCTATCGTAGTTTACGTAGGAATCGCGCCAACCTGCATTGTGTTCGTCCCCGTTGATGTCTGTGAACTTAATGAAAACGTAGTGGAATTTTCCTCTGTTTGTTGCACCCGCCGAACCAGTCCCAACATCAAGTATGCTTTCCCACGGAATAACCTTCCACGCAGTTTTCTTAATTGCGATTCCGTCCTCCGAAATCACAGCCAGAATCCGCCCCTGCAAAATAGCCACAAAAAGCGACCCGAAAAAATAAGTTAAAGGTATTGCCAAGGCTAATGAAATAATAAACATATCCCATTCAAATGGCGGCAGAAGCGAACCAATCAACATCGTGAAAGGAAACATAAACGTGACAAACCTACCCAATAATCCAAGGCATCGCCAAACAGTTCCTCCAAATGTGTTACCGTACAACACATTTCTTATAATTACTTCGTTTCCCATTGTTTTCGCCATTCGCTGAACACACAAATCCCTAATGAAAATTGGTCGCCCGCGTTCCTTTCTTTGCAATCTTTCACACTTACCTCATTCAGACAAAGAAATCCACTTTGACCACTCACCATTTGGAATCCAGTGTGTATTTCATCACAACAGGTCTGCCTGAAAATGCCGCACGGCTTTTCGCCCAACGCTGTGCCACATCAAGGTTGCTCTACCCTAATCATAGAAAATGCTTATTTTCTTGGTCTTTGTACGATAAGCTAAACGCCCCTTTTTTATTACAATCGGAGCATATTTTT
>WQVV01000055.1 GCA_009785665.1 Defluviitaleaceae bacterium | reverse complement strand
GTTTTGAATCCACGCTGGATTACTGGTGCGGTGTATAAAATTGTAAACTGGGTTCAAAAATCAGAAATCTATAATAATGCGTCGATTAAAATTTTTGATTTTCATAATGTGTTAAGAAGCAATGCAAAAGATGCTGTCATTTTCCCAGAAGACAAAGATGAACTCATTTTTAACATAATGAAGTGTTTTGAACTTGCATACAGCGAAGACGGTGAAACGCTAATCATACCGCATTGCTTAAAAGACAGTTATCCCGACGAGGAGGTTGGGTTATCATTTGAATTTGAAAATTCTGTTCAAATGGAAATAGCAATTATAGCAAAAGGTGATTCCCCATTACCCGAATTTCCAAGTAGCTTGATTCCGCGTTTTATAGTTAAAAATTTTAATTCAATTCATAAAAATGCTAAAGGTAATTCTGTTACTTCTAAAAACAAGGCAATGTTTGTAAGTGTGGACGGTAAATCGCTTGCTGAAATAAAACGAAATGACAGAGATAACTACAGAGTTTATATTACAGTACAAGGTAAGAATGGGAACATCAATTTTGAAGACAATATAAAGTTTCTTTGCAGTCTTGAATCATGCCTTGGTGATATTTTGCGGGAACACAAGCGTTTTCAAGAACAAAAACCTACAATTTCATATCGCGCTACAAAAATAGATGGCAAACCTGTCTATTTGCCCGCTAACGAGTTGCGGGTAAAAGAACTGCCCACAATAGAAAGCTATAAAGGCGAAAAATTTAAAAAGGAAGAGAACGCGAGAGTTATTATGTTTGTAAATAATCATTTTGGAGGGGACATGCATATGGGCAATACATTTAACGCAGGCGGGAATATTGCGCAAACAACTACAAAAGCAGAAAAGGGTGCAAAAGTAAAAGTAACAGTAAATCAAAATAATGTTTCACAGGAGAATTTAGTGGAACTGACTAAAGAAATTAACGAGGCTAAAAACCAAATAACGTTTGTACCAGAACTCGAAATAAAACAAAAAAATTCGCTCATGCAGTTGCTTGATGCTGTAAAAATCGCTGTGGAGAAAGATGATGAAAACGCTAAAGAAAAGTGCAAATCTAAATTTGAGTTATTTAAAGAGATTGCAGATGTTGCCTTGGGGAATGCTTTACTAATTATTGGGAGCTTTTCTCATCTTGCAAAATTCTTTGGAGGGTAATTTAAGAAGGGAGATGTTGCAATCGCGACATCTCCCTTTTTTATAAGATAAGCTAGGCGAGGAAACTGTTCATGGCTTCGTGACGTATACGTGGCTTGCCAATGCATGTAATCGGCGAAATGCGGCTGTGCCGCTTTCATCGTGCGCCAATCCTGCCAAAAACTACTGGAATTGTTTTTAGCAGGATTTTTATGTCTAGCCATATTGAGGCGTTTTGTACATAGTATAGCTCTAGGTTTATTCGTTTGTCGTAGGAGGTGTTGCTTCTTCCGCTTACTTGCCAGTGGCCTGTTAGGCCGGGCTTTACGCTTAGTAGGCGGCGTTTTTGGAAGCCGTATTTGTCTAGTTCTTTTTCTACTAGGGGGCGTGGGCCTACTAGGCTTAAATCGCCGCTTAGTATGTCTATTAGTTGTGGAAGCTCGTCCATGCTGGTGGCTCTTAGGAATTTGCCTACTTTTGTTATTCTTGGGTCGTTGCGAAGTTTGTAGTTGGCTTCAAATTCCTGTTTTTGTTCGGAAGAAAAGTTTTGGAACATTGTGTCTGCATTTTTGTCCATTGTACGGAATTTATGTATTGCAATTGGCTTTTCGTGTAATCCTACCCTTTGGTGACGGAAGAAGACATTACCCCTTGAATCAAGTTTAACGGCGATTGCCATTATTGCAATCACGGGCCACAGAAAGAACAGCATTGTTAGCGAAAGCACAATGTCCATAACCCGCTTCGCGAAATGATAAACGCGCCTGTCTGCTTCGTATGGTGCAACTTCTGCATTAAACATCTCTACAATATCTGTTGCCGAATCCACTGCGTCAAAGGTTGTGGTTTCTTGAGTTGTTTCTTGATTAGTTTCGGTTGCAACGCTGGTGTTTTGTTGTTCGTTTTGCTCAAATGTTTGCATATGTACCCCCAAATTTGTATTTCCCAACATTGTTCTTATCGACACGGATTGTGTACGACTTAATACACACAAGTTACCGTCCAAGACGGATTATACTACAAGAATAGCAATTACTCAAATTTATTGCTATAATGCGTAAAAATTTGCCTATGCGTAATACTAAGCTCAAAGGAGAGTTAGCGTGAAAAAATATATTTATTTGGCAGTTTTGGTTGTAATACTTGCGACGATAGCGGTTGCCTGTGGTGGAACTACGGAAGTGGAATCCGTTGTAAATGTAGCATCGGAAGACTCTGGCGATGTCGCTAATGATGTTGCTACTATTGAACAAGAAACAGGCGCAGTGGGCGAAACTGTTCCCGCGTATGAAGAAGCAGAATTGGAAACAGAAGCGGAAATTATTTGGCATATGCTACCTGAATACATTCCTGCTGAATTGAGTTACCCACAACAACTTAACGCGTTAATTACCTACGCCCGTAATCGTTACGATTGGGCGGCGGCAGAAGGTGCTAATATCCAAACGGGAAGACACCCCGTATCAGCAATGCGAAATTTCAGCAATGCAATACAAGCCGCCGAAGCTTTTTCGGCGGAGTATAACGAAAATGGCGAAAATGAAAATTTATCCGATAGCCAAACCCGCGAAGCCACAGAAACTTTACACCGCGCAATCGAAACATTCCGCAACACTATAATAGACCCTTATGGCAGATACCGTCCATTTTTGGAAACAATAGCCCACGGAGAAGATGTCCCACAAAAGCATCATTTACGTGCGGCATGGATTGCGACGGTTTTAAACATAGACTGGCCATCTGCACAAGCACGCGGAACAACCCCCGCTCATGTAGATTTACAAAAATACGAATTACGCCAGCGTTTTGACGAAATAGCTGACCTTGGTTTTAACGCAGTAGTTTTTCAAATTAGCCCAACGGGTGACGCGTTTTTTCGTTCGGAGATTTCCCCGTGGTCGGCGTGGCTTACAGGCGAGACTAATTTCACGGGCGAGTTACTGGATTCTAATGGGGAAGAATTTGACCCGTTGGAATACGTTATAACACTTGCTCGCGCCAGAAATATTGAAGTTCACGCATGGTTTAACCCGTATCGCATTACACACACAATTGGGAATTACCGTGATATTACGTTGTCTTCTACGGGGGAGCGGGTTACTTCGCTTTCGCAAATTCGGGACGAGTGGTCTGGGATTCCTAACACGGCATTTTATCTTTTTGGGGACTATGTAAAACTTGGCGAGAATAGATATGTAGTAGACCCAGCCGCGCCAATGGTACGCGACTGGATTGTTCAGCGCGTATTGGAAGTAGTGGAAAATTTCGATATAGACGCGGTGCATTTTGACGATTACTTCTACCCCGCGAATTTCCCAATAACCGATACCTTTGCGCGTTACAACACCCCCGAACATAACTGGGTATCAAACGTGGCATTCCCTAACACAAACCAAGGTCTAGCAGACTGGCGCAGAGAAAACACAGAAATGATGATACGCGACGTAGGAGCGGCGATACGCGAAACTGCACCATGGGTGAAATTCGGAATAAGCCCAGGTGGAGTATGGAAATCCGCCGCAGAAGGAAACACAGGTTTAGACGGCGGTGGCTACAACGCTGGGACGGGTTCGGCATCAACTACCACATGGTCGAATTATCATTCATCATTCGCAGACACCCGCCGCTGGGTAGTAGAAAACCTAATCGACTACCTAACCCCGCAAGTGTACTGGGAATGGACACACAGCACCGCACCCTACGGCGTAATATCCGAATGGTGGGCAAGGCTATTCGAGGATTTCGGCCTCGACGGGCATTTGCGCAACTCTTTAGGCGAGTACACCAACGCTCAATTATTCATAGGCGTGGGGTTATATCGCATGGATAACACGTATCGTTCGGCCGCCGTAACCGTGCCGCATAAATGGCGCAACTCCGCAGGCTTTGAATACGAAGGAATGCGAACGCTACTTCGCCAAGAAGCTTATAATTTAGGACACCCACACATTAGCGGCTCAATGTTATTTTCACAACACCAAATGCGCCCAGACCGCGGACATGGTATGAGAACCACCATGGAAACTCTTCACAATACAATGTGGCGTTATGCTGCGTTAGTTCCGCCTATGCCCCATCTAGGCGGTACAGCTCCATCACCACCAGCAAACATAATCATTGCTGACAATATCATCTCGTGGAAAAATACCGAAATAAGCACAAGCCAACTACAAGCCCCAAGATATTTCGTAATCTACCACGCCCCCACCGAGAATATCAACATCAACAACCCCGCGAATATTTTAGCAATAGTCCCCGCGATTCCCAACCAAGTATACTATTTCTGGGAACTGCCAGAAAACGTAACAAGCCATCACTTCGCAGTAACCGCAGTAAACCGCCTACATGACGAAAGCCGCCCAAGCGGCGGCACAAGAAATTGAGGTATGTACTATGTTGAAGCAACTTCCGCTATTCTTAGCGATAGCAATTTTATCAGTGTTGTTTGTTGGGTGTGGGCAAAATTCTGCAACGGTGGAGCAATTCACCCTGCCAGAACTTTCCCCCCTCCCAAAAGCAACGGTCGAAGCCCCAGCAGAAACACCGTCCCCCACATTCTACGAAGCCGCCTACAAAGAAACTGACCTCTACGACGACAGCACAAAACGCCCGCCAATGGTAGCCTTAACCTTCGACGACGGCCCATCACGCTACACCGACAGCATTCTTGACTTGCTGGAATACTACGGCGGAAGAGCAACATTTTTCGTAGTAGCCCCCCGCGTGCTTGCGCAACCAGAAACAATAATCCGCGCCCACGAAATGGGACACGAAATAGCCAACCATTCATGGACGCACCGCAATCTATCAACTCTAACCAAAGCCGAAATAACCGAAGAAATCCAATCCACCAGCGAAGTAATAACCAACAAAATAGGCGCGTCGCCACCAATGCACCGACCGCCCTTCGGCATGACCGACGACCGAGTAATACAAATTTCCTACGAACTGGGCTACTCCATAATAAAATGGACAGTAGACCCCCTAGACTGGCGATACCGAGACGCAGACATAGTATATCAACACATACTAGACCACGCAGAAGACGGCGCGATAATCCTAACCCACGATACCCGCCCAACAACAGCCGCTGCAATGGAACGCGTAATCCCCCGCCTAATAGAAGAGGGCTTTCAGCTAGTAACCGTCTCCGAACTGCTTTATCACCTATACGGCGGCTTAGAAGCAGGCAGAATATATGGGTCGTACTCAATAATAGATTAAGAACCAGCGGTCAATAATTTCGCGTCACCCTAGCGCAGAATTATTGACCGCTGGTTCTAAAAGCTTGCTAATGCTAGAAAAGCGACCTGAATAGTGCTTCAAGTTTATCGAATATACTTGGTGCGTTTCGTTCGTTTCGTTCGTTTCGTTCGTTTCGCTCGTTTTGGCTTTGGCTGGTTTGGTTGTTGCCCGCCAAATAGTGTTTTATTAGCTGTTGGTAATTGGTGTCTTCATTCAGTATGGTGTAGGAAATATACTCGCTATTGACTGTCACGATTGCTATGTTGCCCTCGTTGATGAGTTGCATGGTTTCAAAAATTGGGCTGCTTGCGAAATTGATTCGATATAACCGCGTTTGGGTTAGCATAAAAGCCGTGCCGCTTGTAAGACGAAAATCTTGTATTTGTTGGTCTTGGTTTAGCGAATACATTAGTATACGCCGTTGATTCGTTACTGTGTTTTTTGAATAAACTCGCGAATATCCATTTTGAGATGTTGTGATATAAATAATCTCGTCGTTGCAGTCGCGTAGCGTAAAAATATTCACGTTGAAAGCGAAGTCACCCTCTCGCCAGCCCGCAGGGGTTATTCCCCACGCAACAACACTTCCGCTTACCACCAAAATCATAATCAGCCCAAGGGTTATGATTTTTTTATAGGCTAGGAAATTGTTCATGGCTTCGAGGCGTATGCGTGGCTTGCCAATGTAGGAAAACGGCGAACTGCGGCTTTGCCGCTTTTTTACTCTTTTCATTGTAATGCTCCTCTCGTTTTTGGGGCATAATTTCCCCCGTCGTTTATATAACCATGTTTACTCCGCTTTTATTACAACGATTACGCATATGGTTTGCATGACGAGGAGGCTGTTGCAAAACCGTGAATTTTGCTACAGCCCCTCTCCTCAAAACTTTTTCATTTGCGCCTTTTATTAAGTGGATTAACGATTTACCCAATCAAATTTGCTTTCCTCGCGTTCAAACCCGAATTGGAGCATTAGTTCATTGGTGCGTGCTTCTTGTAGCCTTGTTTGTTCGCTGCCTATTGCTAAGTGAAGTATTGGGTTTTCGTTTACTAATTCTTGGAATGATAGGCGAATGGAGTCGTTGTTTTCGTTTTGCACGATGACAAAAATTCTTAGCATTGGCTCGCCAGATGGTATTGCGAAGTCGATTTCGTAACGGTCTATTCTTGCCCTTGTTACTTCGCCGTTAAGAAGGCTTGTGCCTTGTGTGATGTTCATTGCGTGAATTGCGATTTCTTGATTATCTTGCGCGTTAAGTGTTCGGAGTAGTTGCATAGCTTCGATATTTGGGGTTGTTGCGGTTCTTCCTCTTATGCCCGCTTCAAAGGCTTCTAGGGCGAATAGATTGTATGATGCGTCCATTAATTCGCCTGTTCCTGCGTTTATTGTGAAGGAGAATTGTGGCATTAGTTCTAGGCAAAGTTCGTTGTTCGGAAAGATTTGCCCGTTCCAATTTGCATCAACGTCGTCTTGACCTTCCCAGTAAGTCATAAAAAGTGTTGCGCCGTCTAGGTTTACATCGAACAACTGCTCTAGTGTGTCGGCGGCTATTTCGGCAGCTTCTACAACTGATATGCAGTTTACGGTTGGTGTGCCAAATGCCATTTCTGGGCCTGGAATCCAGTTTCCAAATTCTATGCTAAGTTGGCGGTGAGTTTCTTCGCCGCTTCTGGAAGCCGCAAACGCACCTACGCTTGTTTCGGACAAAGTGCTTACCGTTGGTATGGTTACAGATTCCATAACCAGCGGCGCACTTGTCGCGCTGGTTGATGCCGCAAACGCGAGATGATTAACTCCCACAAATGCCGAGCTAAACAACCCGATGGACAATGCCGCAATACCCATCATTTTTTTGAAGCCTTTTCCGTCTTTTCTGTTCATGTTCATTCTCCTTTTGGGGCGTGTTTCTCGCACACCCTTGATTTATCTTACAGTGCTTATGATAAATCAGCCATGTCACGAAACTATCACGGAGTTATCATGAAGTTGTAAATATTATTTTTACTGTTGTGCCAATGTTTTCAGTTGATTGGATAAGCAATTCCGCGCCGTGGACATCTGCGATTTGTTTACATAATGTTAAACCCAAACCCGCCCCGCCAGACTTTCGATTTCTGGAATTATCTACTTGATAAAAGGCTTCCGTCACCTTTGATAAGCTTTCTTTTGGTATGCCCTCGCCGTTATCCTCTATTGCTAATATTATGTTATCGTTTTCGCGTACCGCTTTTAACGAGACAATCCCTGTATTTGAAGCGCAGGCCTTTAGCGCGTTAAAGCATATGTTTACAAGTAGGCTTTTGATTAAATCCTCTTGTCCTTCTAAAATATCGGTGTTGCTTACGCAAATAAATTGCACGTCACGCTCATTGAAAGATTTGTTTAAGGTTTGCGCTATATCTTCAAATAGCCGCTGTAATTTTATTTTACTTTTCACGGGGGTGTAGTTTCTTAAAGTGGCAAGCTGTAGTAGTGAGTTTGCGATTTCTTTCATGTGGGTTGCTTTATCCATTATGGATTGGGTTAGTATTATGTTTTCGCCTTCGTCTAGTAGGGCTTTTTGCATGTATTCGGCGTTGCCGTATATTGATGTTAGGGGTGTTCGTATTTCATGGGCAAAGTTGTCTATGAATCTTTGCTTTCCAGATGATTCGTCTTCTAGCATACGAATTTGGCTTTCTATTTTTTCTGCCATTCGATTGAAGTTTTTTGCCATTTCTGATAATTCACCCTTAACGAATATCCTTTCGTGGTAATGTTCATTTGCAATTTTTTTTGATGCCTCGGCAACAATTTCAAGCGGTTTGAAAATGCTTGATAAAATATAATATAAAATTGGCGCGGCAATCCCAGAGAATACAACCGCAAAAATCAGAAACGCACGTTGAATATTTTGCATTCCGTCTATGCTTTCCGTAATGTTTAGCCAATAATCCAGCCTGTAAAAATGTAGGGGTTCGGGCAAAGTGCCTGTGATGAAAATAAAATGTTCCTGCCCCTGCTGTACAAATGATATTTCCGCGTTAAAGGAACTATCATGCTGGGTTGCTTCGGAAAGTGAAATAAGTATATTATGCTCTACATAATGCCTTGCGTAGCTGTGCGCAAGTGTTTCCACTGCTTGCGAAAAATTCATGCTGGGCAGGCCTACATTTCTGCCATACAAAATGGAAATATCGCGGGTCAAATTTGCAGAGATTCTTTGGTAATCTCGCTTGCTTTGCTCTCGCAGAATATTCATTTGATTGTGGTTCATGTACACAGAAACAAGGCTGATTATCATAAAAAGAATAAACAACAACAGCATGTAGGTTGCAACAAATGTTCGCGCTCTCATTGTTTTACCTCCAGCCTGTAGCCTAATTTGTAAATTGTTTTTATGCGTTCTTCCCAGCCTAGTTTGCTTCGCAGCTTTTGGATATGATTGTCCACTGTTCGAGTTTCGCCAGCGTAGTCATACCCCCATGCCAACTCCAATAATTTATCTCGTGATAACGCAATATTTTGATTTCGAATTAACACTTCCAAAAGTTCAAATTCTCGCGGCGATAAGTCAATGCTTACGCCTTCTGCCGTTACCGTTTTGTCGGACATATTTACAACTACATTATCCAAGCTGAATGTAGTGATATTCTTGTTTGTACGACGCAACACAACCTCTATACGCGCAAGAAGTTCCAACATTTCAAACGGTTTAACAATGTAATCGTCTGCACCCAATTGCAGACCGTTCAGCTTATGTTCAAGCGCGTCCTTTGCCGTAATAAAAATAATAGGCGTAAATGGAATTTTTTTAATCACTTCAAACCCATTCAAACTTGGTAGCATAATATCCAAAAGGATTAAATCAAAATTATTTTCCGAAACGATTTTGACTGCATCATTACCATCAAAAATCTGCTGATACGTATGCCCAACAAGTTTTAAATTTCTGGCAATTAAGTCGTTTATATCTTGGTCGTCCTCGACAATTAATATATTCGCCATAAAAACCTCCAAAACTGTTTGGGGGATTATACCACGCACTTGTCATGGAGTTGTCACGGCTAAATATGGCGTTTACCTCCGTGCTACTTTTAACCGTGACATTTCATCGCGTTCGCGTTCTTCTAGTTGTTCTGTGATATTTTTTGCGCGTGTTTCGTATTCGGGGATAGTTATATTTCTTAGTGCAGACACGCGTTTTCTTGTGCGGTGTGTGCGGGATTTTAGGGATATTATTGTTTCTTCCAGTTCGGATAATTTTTGTTGCTCTGTGAAAATCTGTTGCCATATTACATATGCTTGGTCTAATGCTACGCAAGTTTCATTTATTTTGTAGGGGGGGAGCGTTGGGGGATTACCCCACGGGACAGATTCCCATATTACTGATACATTCTCTTGACCTAGTTCCATTTTTGCCACTATTAAAAAACGCTCTGCGGCGGAAAGAAGATTTTGTAATTTTTCGCGGATTTCGTTGGCGGATTTTTCTGCGCGTTTTAATTCTTGCATTAGGGCGTTATATTTTAGGTCTAGCAAATGGTGGCCTTTTTGGGCTAGAGTTAGACTTTGTTTTGTTAGTTGTAAATTTTTTCTGGTTGGCAGCGCGTTTGAATCCATTTTTGTCAAAACTCCTTTCCCATAAATTTGTAGAATATTCTTGTCTGTGCTTGCTTAAACTTAAATGTAACATAAAAAACATTTTTGGGGGAGGAAAAACTATGCCAGCAGTAGGAATTGTAGGGTATAATGGGCGTGAAATGACAAGAGCATTTTTACGAATGAGCCAAGGGACGGCAAGTTGCTATCATATTACGGATAGTCAGCCACTTGGGCCAAAGGTAAATGTTTTGATTGCGGCGGAGGCATCACCAGTATTAACGGAGATTGTTCCATCGTTGAGTAGCAACGATTATTTAATTGTAAACGCAGACGACAAAACAATTTTTCCGTTATTGGGACAAAGCGAAGCCAAATTAATAACCTACGGGTTTAACAACAGAGCCTGCATAACTGCGTCCAGCGTAACTGATGACGCAGTGCAAGTATGCATACAAAGGGGCTTTGCAGGCGCAGACGGCACAGAGCGAGAACCACATGAGTTTTCTGCACGGGCAACAAATGGAGAAAATTCTATGTCAGTATTGGGGGCTGCGGCGGCGTGGGCAGTTCTAAATACAAACTAAGCAGAGTATGATATAATACGCGCATAAGACGTTGCGGGTGACAAGTCACCCGCTTGTGCAAGGCGGGTTGGGGGCATAGCCTCCATTTTAGGAAAGGACGGTTTTCGATGGAAAACAGCAATAATTTCATTGACATTGGCGGGCGGATTCAGTCAGAATTTACGTTCAGCCACGAAATATACGGGGAAGGCTTTTGGCGTTTTGACGTGGAAGTTGGACGTTTAAGCGGTCAAAGTGACGTTCTGCCCGTGACGGTAAGCGAACGCATTGTAGACCGCGAAAAAATGGTACCAGGTCAACCCATAAAAATTTCGGGACAAATTCGTTCGTACAACAATTATGTAGAGGCCGACAGAAAAAACAAACTTGTGCTAACCATTTTTGCGCGGGACATAATTCTGCTAAACGAAGTCCCCCAAGACAGCCCAAACGATGTTTTTTTAGACGGCTATTTGTGCAAGCCCGCAATCTACCGCACAACGCCTTTCGGACGCGAAATTTCTGACTTGCTTATTGCGGTAAACCGTTCGTACAACAAGTCCGACTACATACCATGCATTGCATGGGGTCGGAATGCCAGATACGCAGGTAAGCTGCAAGTTGGCGACCATATTCGTCTCTGGGGCAGAATGCAAAGCCGCCAATACCAGAAAAAAATCGACGACATCACAGTTTTAGAAAAGACTGCGTATGAAGTCTCTGTTTCCAAGGTTGAAATCGTAACCGAAGAACCCGTAACAAATATGGAAACCGCTGTTGTTTCAGATGAAATCAACTCTGAAGCAATTAATTCTGAAGCAATCAATTCAGAAACAACCAACCCCGAAGCAGTTGCGTCCGAACTCACCGACACGGAAGCTTAATCCCCCAAAAACCGCGTCGAACAACTACATATCCATTCGTTGCAAAACGAAAAACCAGCCAAGGGTTTAGTCTTTGGTTGGTTTTTGTGTTTTTGCGCATGTTTGAGAAAAACTCAAGAAAAATTTATTGACATAAACGTGCATGGTGTTAAAATGCATTTTGTCAAACTTTATTTGCATATAGCAAACACGAGAGGATTAAGACTGTGGATATTTTATTTAAAAATGCAACAGCAGTAACAATGAACCCCCAAGCCCCAATACTCACTAATGTGAATATCGGAATCAGCGGTAGAAAAATCGTGTACATCTCGCCCACACCACCAGCGGAAAAACCAGCGCGTGAAATTGACTGTACGCATAAGGTACTTTTGTCTGGTTTGTACAATTGCCACACGCACGCGGGCATGACATTATTTCGTGGCTTCGCCAACGACCGCACTTTGGAGGATTGGTTATTCAATCACTTGATTCCAGCGGAAAGCAAACTCACGCCACAACTGGTACGCACGGGAACTATTTTAGCAATGGCGGAGATGCTATCTTCTGGGACGGTAGCATTTTCGGATATGTATTGCCACATGGATATAGTAGCGCAAGCGGCAGACGAAGTTGGCATGTTAGCAAACATAAGTAACGGCGTAGTAGGCATGGACAAAGACAACTTCGATTTCTACAAATGCAACGAATACAATCAAACCGTCTGCGCACTGGAGAACTACCCAACCGCAGATGGCCGAATCAAAATAGAAGCATCAATTCATGGTGTGTACACCTCGCACCCGCCTGCATGGGCGCAGGTAATGGAATTTACGCACAAGCACAACCTACGAATGCACGTCCATCTATCCGAAACAAAAACCGAACACGAAAACTGCGTAAAAGCCCACGGAATGACCCCAACACAAATATTCAGCAAGCATGGAGTATTCGACGTACCAACAACAGCCGCCCACGGCGTATGGATAACCGACGAAGATATGGAAATTCTACGCGAAAAAGGCGTAACCATAGCCCACAATCCGCTATCAAATCTAAAACTTGCAAGCGGTCTTGCGCCTGTGGCAAAAATGCTGAAACAAGGCGTAAACGTAGCCCTAGGCACAGACGGAATGGCATCAAACAATTCCCACGACCTTTTCGAGGAATTAAAAATGGCATCACTACTACAAAAGTACAACACCAGCGACCCAACCGCCCTACCCGCCGCCGAAACTCTATCACTAGCAACAACAAACGGCGCGAAAGCCCAAGGCCGCGACCACGAAAGCGGCAAAATATCAGAAGGCTACGACGCAGACCTAATACTAATTGACATGAACAATCCCCGCCAAACCATGTGCTACGACCCAATTCTAAATCTAGCGTATTCCACCAACGGGCGCGACGTAGAAATGACTCTATGCCGCGGGCGCATTTTGTACGAAAAAGGCGAGTTCACCACAATAGACATAGAACGAACTCTACATGACGCAAGAGACGCAAAAAAATTGTTCATGTAGACAAACCGTGGGGGAAACTTTTCTGAACAAAAGTTTCCCCCGCACACACTTCAAAAAACTTTAATCGTGAATAACGTCCCCAAGGTCTTAAATCTACACTAGCCCCTATTTCGAGTAAATTTGCGCAATAATTTCTTCCATGGGAAGTGCCTTTATGGAAATATCGGTGAAGTGAACTTTGCGTGACAGGGTTTCGATAAATTGACC
The DNA here is from genome assembly GCA_009785665.1 of Defluviitaleaceae bacterium. GTDB lineage: Bacteria > Bacillota > Clostridia > Lachnospirales > WQUN01 > WQVC01. The sequence goes on along the minus strand of WQVV01000055.1, from coordinate 1,385 downwards.
AATTGGGGTTTTTTCGGTATCTACTTCAAGGACAATTTCCACTGGGGAAGGATTTTTTACTACACGAGCGTTAATTTCCTTGCCTATATCGAAGTTTAGCGGGGATTTTAAGCTTAGTTCGATAATTTTTTTCTCGCCTACATAGTGTTGCAGTTGCGTTAGACTGTCATCAAAAACCTTTGTGCCGTGGTTGATGATTATTACATGGTCGGCTAATTGCTGAACATCTTCTAGGTCGTGTGTGGTTAGAATGAAAGTCGTGCCTTCGGCGTTGATGCTGTGAATAAACTCGCGGATTTTTGTTTTGGCAATGATGTCTAGCCCGATTGTTGGTTCGTCTAGGAAGACAATTTCGGGGTTGTGAAGCATTGCCATTATAAATTCGCATTTCATGCGTTCGCCTAGGGATAGAACGCGTGTGGGTTTTTGAATTACTTCTTCCACTTCAAAAAGCCCGCTAAGATGCGCGAGCCTGTTTTTGTATTCCGCGTGGGGGATTGCGTAAATTGCGCGATTCATATTAAAACTGTCAATCGGCGGAATGTCCCAGACCAATTGCGAACGCTGACCAAACACCGCTCCAATTTTGCGTACATATTTTTTTCTATCGGCGTATGGGCTGAATCCTAGTGAGTTAATCTCTCCCGACGTTGGATACAACGCGCCGCAAAGAATTTTAATAGTTGTAGACTTCCCCGCGCCATTAGGGCCAATCAACCCGCAAATGCTGCCTTTTTTCACCGCGAAAGAAACGCCGTCCACAGCACGAACTTCAATTTTTTCGCGTACAAAAAGCCCTTTCATAGTCTCGCGGAATCCGCTTCCGCGTTTGTAGGTTGTGTAGGTTTTCGTTAAATTTTCTACCTTTATAATGTCCATTTTCAGCCTCCAACGCCTTCATAAGCGCGAACCATGTATCTGTATGTCCAAAGTCCTAAAAACATAAACAACACGCAGGGAATTGCAATTAACAACGTGTGCCATTCCCAGTAACCTAGTAGCGCGGAAGCAGGGTAAAATGCAATCATGCCAACGGGAATCACGAAGGTAGCAATTCCGCGTACCGCGTTTGGGAAAATCGTTAGCGGATATTTGCCAAAACTCATTAGGCTGTTAAAAATTTCGGGAATACGCGAGTTTCCAACCCACTTGAAAGAAGTCGCCGCCATAAGCATATTCATGCCAGCCATAACGCAAAATCCCGCCGCAAACAAAACCAAAAAAACAGGCACAGCCGAAAGGGAAACATCAGCAAACACCAGCGCGACAATAAACAACGCACCACCGCCAATTAGCAAGCCCAGATTATCTTCATCAAAATTGGTGGCAATCAGAAAAAATAACGGGCTTGTTGGTTTTAGCAATACAATCTCGAAACTGCCCTC
>WQVV01000054.1 GCA_009785665.1 Defluviitaleaceae bacterium | reverse complement strand
ACCTGCGGTCAATAAAATTGCGCCGAAGTGGCGTAAAAACGGAATCTTTCAGCGGTTTTGTGACGACGACGCGTGCTGGAGGCACGCTAGGAGTTGCAAAATTGCTGAAAGGTTTCGTTTTTATGTCAATTCGGCGTAATTTTATTGACCGCAGGTTCTTAATCAATTCATATAGATTAGGGCGTGTTGCCTCCTATATGAAAATTATTTCTTCGTTTAGGTCGGAGTTTACTGGTCTTTCGCTGGAGATAATCCATGCGGTTCTTGCGCCTGTGCTTTTTAGGCGGATTAATGCCGCTTCTGTTCCTTTGGAATAGTATGGCGAGACTAGCCAGTACTCGGGCGAACCTTCGGCGGTTAGGGCTAGGTCGTCTACGGTTATCTCGAGGGGGTCGGGGTCTTCGGCGGCTAGATTGATGTAGGCTAGTGATTCTAGGATTCTGCGTAGGTGGTTGGGGCCTTTGCCCTCTGTGATAAATGTATTTGCGCCCGAACGTATGCTTTTGCCGTTTGTTGCAAAGGCTATTGGCGCGCCTTGGGTTGTAAAACGCTCGGCTAGGGAGGCTACTATTTTTATGGCGCGTTCTTCTATGTCTTCGTTGTGCCATGCGGTGTGTCGCTCTACGTCTAGCAGCAGAAAAACTTGCCGCGCATTGGAGAAATCCCAGACGTTTACCATTAACTCTTGCGCCTTTGCCGACGCTTTGAAGTTTATGATTTTCATTGGGTCGTGCGATGAATACTCACGGATTCCGCGAAATGTAAACGGGTCGGGGTGAATTGGGTGGAATGTTCGCAAAAGACCATAGACGCGAGTGCATAATGTGTCGGTTTCTTGCATCTCCAGCGTGGCGGGGTAGACTGTCAAATTTGTATCGCATTCCATGGTTTTAATGTATTTGTTTTCCATTAAGATGTCCCAGCCTGTTACTTCTAGCCCGCGAATGGCGTAGTATCCCCGCTTCGCGCAGGTGAAGTTTAATCGGCGTGTAATTTTTTGATGCATTAGTATATGGAAGAGGTCGTTTCGATAGTAAAAATCTGACACCACTGCCGCTGATTGGTCTGCGAAGTGTAATTCTCTGTCAACTTGGAATTTTACCGCAAGCCACGGCAACGGAAGCCATTTTCTGTTGGTAATGACTTCTGTTAGTGTGAGGTCTTCGCCTTCGGTGGCAGTTGTCGCAGACATGGAAAGCTGAACTTCTACGTTTTCAAGGCAGAAGTTCGTGTACGCCCTTCTGATTAGCAGAAGCACTATTAATAGCGCGACAAAAATTGCTATGGTAGTCATGCGAAGTTTTCCGTTGGCACTGCCACCGCCGACAACGCCGCCGCTATCACTTGCGCCTTGCCCTCTGCACGAATGGTGCTTCGCATGGAGAGTCTATGCGGCCAACAAAACGGCGCGAGATATTTAATATCTTCGGGCTTTACAAAAGTTCTGCCATTAAGCACGGCATACGCCTGCGCCGCCCGTGCAAGCGCGAGTGATGCGCGTGGACTTACCCCCAATGCGACATTCTCATGTCGCCTAACAAACGCGGCAAGGTCTGCAATGTAAATACATAAATCTCTGTGAACAGTCACACTGCTCACTAAACGCTGAATTTCCACCCAATCGCTTATCGACGACACCGCTTGCAAGCTTTCCAATGGGCCGCGTCCCGTACCGCCCAGAAAGCGTTGAATTACCTCCGCTTCACCTTCGCGGTTTGGATAACCGACGCTTATTTGCATCAAAAACCTATCCAGTTGCGCTTCGGGCAGCGGGAATGTTCCTTGCGTTTCAATAGGATTCTGCGTTGCCATTACAAAATATGGCGGGTCTAGGCTGTATGTTTGACCGTCTATGGAAATTTGTCTTTCTTCCATGCATTCCAATAACCCCGATTGTGTTCGAGGTGTTGCGCGATTTATTTCGTCGGCTAAAAGAATATGCGTGAACAATCCGCCAGGCCGAAAGGTAAATTCCCCCGTTTTGGGATTGTATACGTTTAGACCAGTTAAATCCGTAGGCAGTAGGTCTGGCGTAAACTGAATACGCTTAAACAACCCTGCCACCGATGCCGCAAGGGCTTTCGCTAATGTAGTCTTTCCTGTGCCTGGTACGTCTTCAAGTAATACATGACCACCAGCTGCCAGCGCGACCAGTACCAATTCTATCTCCGCGCCTTTACCAACCATTACCTTTTCCACATTGGCGCGTACTCCTTGCATTCTAATTTTTGCCGTTTTTATGTCCACGTTTTTTTTCCATTCGCTGAAGCGCACAAGTTCTTTATGAAAATTGGTCGCCCGCGTTCCTTTCTTCGCAATATACAACTATATAGGCGTTTCGTTTTGAAATGGGTTGAGGACGAGCCATGAACGCGCGGCTTTAGGCGCGTTTGTGGCGACAGACGAAACCCAATTTCAATCGAAATCGCTATATCTCCTGTCTGTACGGATAATATTGTAAACTATCCAAATGTCTTTGGCGATACAAATTTCGTAATGCTCTTGTAATATTTTATTTGAATCTTGGTTTTTGTCTGGGTTTATGCTATAGTTAATGGTAAGGCTAAGTAGAAGGGAAGTGTGAACGTGGATTCATTATCCATTTTGAATTATCAGGGTAGCAAAAGGAATTTGTTGCCTTTTATAAAAAATAACTCCACGTCTGTCATTTCCTCTGGTCAGACTGTGTTGGATATATTTGCTGGAACTTGTAGTGTAGGCTACAGCTTCAAACGCACGAATAGAATTTTTGCAAATGATTGTGAAAAGTATGCTTATACTATATCGAAAGCTCTGCTCGGCAGCTATTCTGAATTTATATGCAGTGATATTACTAGCGACATAAACCTTGCTTTCGATAAAGGAATGGAAAAAATTAATAAAAAGTATGGCACTCTCGCCAATGAAGAGGTGTTGGCTTTAAAAAGCGAGGATGCAACCAAAATTTCTGAATTTTATCACACTATTCCTACTGTATGGAATGGCAAGATAAAAGAGGTTGCGGAAGCTCGCAACCTCTTTTTGCAGTATTATTCCAGTTCGTATTTTGGGCTTTCGCAATCCGCCGAGATAGATTCACTAAGAGTGGCTATTGAGAAGTATAAAAATACAAAGCTGTTCGCCCCTTTAATGGCAGCTCTATACTACGCAATGAAAGAATGTGTTTTTGCAAAGGATGGACATATGGCACAGCCGCTGGGTTTTGAAAAAAATATTGCAAAGCTACTCAAACAAAGGCAAAAATCCATTTTTGCCTTATTTAATGCAAAATTTGAGGAATTTTTTTTTGATGACTTTGTTGTAACCAACTATGAAAATGAATGCTTTAATATGAATTTTGAAGATTTGTTACAGTTGCCTAAAATTAGGAATGAAGTGGATGTGATATACGCAGACCCACCTTATACCGATATGCAATACTCAAGGTATTACCACATACTGAATTTCGTCACACAATATAAGCCCGTATCATTGACTATGGTCGGAGGCACACACACCAAAGGCTTATACACAGATGGCAGGTATCAATCGAAATTGAGCATAAAAAGCAAATGTTTAGATACATTTGCCGCTCTTGTAGATTTTTGTTCTGATTTCCAAAAGAACTTGGTCGTGAGCTTCGCATATCCAGCAGATACTGCTCTGCAAAAAACCGACAGGTATGTAATGTCCATCGATTCTTTAGTGTCGATGTGTGCTGAGAGGTTTGGCACTAGAAAAGTAGATGTTCATTCATGCGAATACACGCATTCAAACAACAGAAATAGCGAACAAAAAAAGGTGCTGGAATACCTTGTTGTTTGCAAGAAAAACTAGGGAGGGATTTGCCTTGCGTGTTGATATTCCAGCGGTAAAAAAACGCATTTACGATGCAAAAGCAACAAATCGCAACCCTATTTACAACACTCATTTATATTGGTCGCAAAAGCCATATAATATTTGCGACATACTAATAGAGTCATTTAGTGAGGAGGGCGATACCGTATTTGACCCTTTTTTAGGGTCGGGTGTGACATTATTGCAAGCTGTGTCATCTACACATAAACGAAAGGCTATAGGATGCGAAATCAATGAAGCTCCATTGTTTATTGTAAAAACTCTACTAAAAAGTTATGATGAAAAAAAATACAAAAAAACACTAGATGTTTTTCTAAGGGAAATTAAAAAACTCCAGAGGTATTATGCCGCTCAATGCCCTTATTGCAACGAGGTGGCATTTATCACTTCTGTAGTTTTTGACAAGGCTACACGTAATGCAGAAATTGAAATCAAGGATATTAACTTCCGTTGCGTATGTTCTCCAAAAGGAACAAAAACCGCAAATAGTTATGATTATGATGCTATAAATATAGAGTACACCCCCAAAAATATCATAGATACTGTTTTGATACCAAATTCGAGGATTGCCGTTCATGAGAACGAGACTATAAGCTGTATTTTTACCAAGCGTAATTTTGCAGTTTTAGATGAGGTTGTTGGCGTAATTAATACTCTCGAAATGTACCAAGACTTGTTTAGATATATATTAATGTCTGTACTCCACCTTTGTAAAATAACTGATAAAAGGTCTAATTCCCAATGGCCACTATGGATTCCAAAAAACGATTGTGTTGAAAAAAACATCATTAATTTGTTAGAAAAAAAAGCTAAAAAATTCACCTCCGCTATAAGCTATAGGGCCGAGCATTACAAAAATCCACCAGACCACAAACTGCTTCATAAAGGCAGTCAAAATATAGATGAAGTTGACATACCCAATAATTCTGTCGACCTTATTATTACAGACCCGCCGTATTTAGGGCAAGTGCTATACTCAGAGTATATGCAATTATATAAACCGTTTTTAGGACTCGACTTCAATCTAGATGATGAGATTGTGGTTTCAAATGCCCCCTCCAGAGATAAAAGCGAGCTTGAGTATTTCGATTTGCTTGACAGAGTGTTTGGTGTTTGTGCATCAAAACTAAAGGAGAGTGCGTACTTTTGCCTTTATTTTCATGACAGTAATCTTGAAGTATGGAACAAGCTGATTAGTAGTTTGACGAAACACCATTTGAGATATATAAGTCAAGCACATATTCCTAAATCGAACACAATAAAAAATATCATCAGTCCCAAAAAATCATTAAACGGTGACTGCATTTTATTTTTTGTAAAGGATTCTGGTGTTGTATACAACGATACAGCGGCAGAAACTCTGAACGAGATTGTGCTTAATATTGTGCAGCAAGCGAAACATTTGCTTAAACAACACAAGACCCTTTCAACTCCAGAACTATACGATAATGGTATTATGGAGGTTTTAATCCAAAATGGTTGGCTACCTGCTTTAGCAAAAAAATATAAAACATTGGTTGACATTTTTGAAAAGCATTTAAAGTGGGATTCGACAATATCAAAATGGACTGCTTAGGGTGTGTTGACACACCCTAGAGAGACACCCCCTCTAAGCACCGCTCTTTCCAAGACTACCGTGGTAATATTCGCCTGGAAATTGAAGTTCTAATTTTTGGATAACGTCATTTCCATTCCACATTTCAATATTTTGCGCCCTGGATACAAGTACTCCATCATCTGTAAAATCGGATGTTGTAACACAAATAGCATAATCCACCCCGCGTCTTGAACGCTCGGAGTCAAGTCTTTGCATTGGAGTCGAGCCCACATTTGAAGCCCAACGCTTGCATTGGAAAATAAAAGTCTTTGTTTCCCCAGCAATAACTTTTTTTGCTTCAAGGTCAACCCCTAAGTCACCAGATGCGCCTGTATTTATAACATCTGTATAACCATCTGCTTCAAGGAGCCGCTTAATTACAAGCTCAAAATCCTTCCCTTCAAGAATTGAGATGTCAATCGCCTCTTCGGAAATTTGGTAAGAGTAATCTCGCTTCTCATAACCTTTGCTAGTTTCTACACAATAATTATTCAATAACAGGCGTATGTCCCGTGAATAGTTATCACTCTCCAAGAATTGCTCAATTGCCTTTGGGTTTCCAGTACATAGTACATTAGCAACCTCAAAATATAAATCATCAAGCACAAAGGAATCTTTTCTTTCAAATAGACGGCCAATGATTACAGGAATATAATCATACAGCTTGGTAAACAAGTCAGTTTCGTCCTCAATGTCCAAGTATAGAATATTACTATCAGGACGTACTATGCTGGCATCATCAACATAGAATTTATCCTTTATGATTTTTTGAATACGCATCAAGTCTTCGTCGGATGCAAAATGCTTGTGTTTTTTTCTTAATGAATCCCTAACCGATTTAACAGCCGCAGATAGCGTGACATCGGCTTCACTTTTTTGCAAAAGTTTATACACGATTTTAACGGTCTCAAATTCATAATTTTTGTTTTCTACATACCAATATCTATTTCCTTCGTCCAAAAGTTCAAAAACAATAATCATTTCATTTGCCAGCGTGTTCTTGTATGCAGATTGCTTTCGGATGGTTGGGTCATTCTTGTCGATACCCAAACGCATAGCATATTCAAATCCATTTTTCCTAGCCAAGTTAATTATTTCTACCAGAGTTCGGAAATATTTACTCTTGCCCAATTTAATAGTTAGCACAACAAGACCAGCATCTTTAAGGATTTTTTGAAAATTTTTAAACATATCGTCTATATCGGAATAATATGTGGCAATATCCTTCTTAATGGGTCGGCTTGGTGCATTCGTTTGGACAATTTCAGAATTTAACATCTCGGGTGTAAGTTCAAAATTCCCAGCATTATAAAATGTATTAAGCCAAATCCTATATAACTGATTCCGCTCCAAATAAGGGACTTGGTCAGTATAAGGAAAATCTGTGTACACCAAATCGAACCGCACACCCTCTTGGATTGAATCAATGTATTTTTGATAAGATGTTAAGTGTAACTGATATTTTTCGTTATTGCTGGGATTGTGTGACAAAATATCTTTATATGATTTTTTAAATCTAAGAAAGCTCCCCATCTTGCCTTCAAAAAGTCTCCACACATTATTCTCTTCTGCGCTATGAGGAACAACATGGTATAAAATATCACTACTAGAACCATACATTGCAACTCTAGCCAAAGTCAAAGAAGAAACGAGCGCGTGCTGAATAACATCACGTTCTGCACACGGCTCTAGCTTCAAAATAGCATCTTGAATCAAGAGTAATGCCTTTTTATTTCTGGTTGTAAATATTCTGTCGTAGTAATTTGCTCCAGTTGATTTTGTTATGTTTATTCGGCTATTTTCAATATACTCAACTTGTGGAAAAGCGGAAACATCCATGCGATTCACTTTATCCAGAATCCTTTTGTCATCATTGTCAAATTTTTTCCTTATTTCACCACAATGAGGGCATTTGGACACCATTACAATGTTTTTACCCTCAATAATGGAGCGATTTGGGGTTGGGTCGAAATACTCTTGGGCTTCGGGGTCATACATTAGTTTTGAAATATAATTTTTTTGCCCACAGCAATAAGTTTCATAAAGCAACATAACATCTGTCTTTGCATATGATTCTACTTTCATAAGCATTTCGGTGAGTTTATCAACGTCAATTGAAGAAAGCAACGCACAAACCGCTGAGTGTGTGTAATTGTCTAGCTCGGTAGCCACTATCTTATGACCAGCCATAGCTGCGGCAATTACGAATGCACCAGAACCCATAAAAGGGTCGTAAATAGTTCCATCTTGTTCAAGCAACACATCAATGGCAGTTTCGGCAATAAGTGGTGATTTCCTGCCTTTAAAATTAAAAGCCTTTTTAAACGCATCTAGCACAGTATTTTCAATGCCATCAAGTGCAGTTACAAGTTTATCAAGTTTATCTCGGTTGCTTGCAGACATTTCTTTCCTCATTGCCTATCCCTCCATAAATAGTAATTTGTGGGTTTCTACTCCAAGTGCCTGTGCCATAGCCTCTAACTTCTGCAACGATGGAATCCTGTAGTCTTTAATCCTCAAGTACGATTTTAACATATCCTCTGTAACTTGATGTTGTAGCAGTGATAATTTTTGAGCCATAAAGCGACAGCCATTATCTGCAAAAAATTTCGATAGGTTTATACGAAGTGGAATGTTGGAGTTATTGTCACGATGTTTCCCAAACTCCAGAGGCTGGTTTCTTATCAATTGATATGTTAAGCATCCGATTCGGTTTGCAATTTTATCCAACGAGCGGATACTCGGAGTGCGTTGGTAATTGAGCCAACTTCTAAGACTACTTTCGGGAAAACCAAGTTTTTCAGCCGCTTTTTTAAGTGCCTCTTCATCTAAAAAATTCTTCTCTATATGTTCACAGAAAATTTTTAATGCCGAACCATCCATCTCCCATCACCACCTTTAACCAATTATAACATAAATCAATTTGCGTATATTGTACGCTGTGTGTTTTTTAATTCAAAAATTTACTTGGATGCCTTAAAACAAAAAAACAGCCTCTTTAATTATAAGGCTGTTTTACTTTATGACAGAAGACTTAATGCAGCTATTGTGACTGGGTTTACTCTGTACACTTTGCTTTTCATTCACAAGTGGCTTCTTCCAAAGGCTATTAATTTTTCACTTCGCCATCTGAAAGCAATGGGATTAGTTGACGAGTTTGGAAGCCGCAGGCAGGGAGGAATGCAGGGTTTACGGTGCGAATTTTTTCGGGATTACCACTGATTACATATCCTTGAACTTCGCCGTATGCGGGTGCTGGTAGAATTACATTCGCGTTGCGGGCGGGTTTTGTTGTCATTCCAGATGTGTATGCGGTTTGGATTGCTAGGAATTGGGGCGGAGTTTCGGCAAGTGCGCTGGGTAGGTCGTCGCCGAAGGATATTAGACCTTTTAGTTCGCCTGCTTGTAGCATTTTCAGGTATTTTTCGGATTCTGTACTTACGCCTAGTTTTTTCAGACCTTGTGTGTTGCTGTGAGTTTTTTCTGGGTCGGTGGTGTCTGTAAGCGTGAAGATGTGCGGCGTACCAATGTATGCGGCGTACTCTATGATTGCGGCTATGTCTTCATTAACGTAGCGTGGGGATATTGCTATCCCTATACATTCCGCACCGTATTGGGCTTTCAATATGTTTAGCCCTTCGCGAATGGCTTTCGCCGCTTCGGGCAGGGAGGCACGACGAAGTAAGTCTTCTTTTTTTACAAGCGGAGTTAGTAATTTGTCGCCTAGGTTGCGGAATCCGAATCTTCCTTTTTCGCATAGGGTTTTGCCTTCTGCTGGTAGGCATCTTAGGATTTGCCCTGCTTTTGTTGCGAATTTCATTTCGCAGGTGTTTCCGCATTGGGTGCAAGTTGATTCTGTTATTTGTTCGCGGGTTACTAGATGCTTGGGTAAGGGGCTGGCTTCGGTTAGCGCGCCCACGGGGCAACGAGCTACGCAATTGCCACATAAGGTGCATTCGTCGCGATTTTGTAGAGGTTGCTCGAATGCCGCTGCCACAATCGTATCAAAGCCACGATTTACCGCGCTCAGGGTTTTTGTTGTTTCCAAGCTGTCGCACACGCTTACACACAAGCCGCATAATACGCATTTATTCATGTCGCGGTGGAAATTAAAATTGCTTCTATCTATGGCGTGTTTTGGACGTTTGTGGAACTCCGTTGGGAATTTCTCGGGGCTTGCGTTGTATTTGTTTGCTAGATTGATTAGTTTGCATTCATAGTAATCTGCGCAACCGCATGATAGACAACGGTCGGCCTCGGCGTTGGCTTCTGCTGAGGTTAGCCCCGCTTGCACCGCGCTGAAATCTGGGCGTTCGCCTTCGTGGATAAAATGCTCTGCGCCATTTTGTCTTTGGGCTTTTGGAGTGTTTACAAAATCTTCGGCGGTTTTTTTGTCACGCACTAAAATTTCTGGTAGTTGTTCGGATATTGATTGTGCGGGATTCCATAATGTCGCGTTTACTACTTCCGCTACCTTTCTGCCGTGACCAATTGCATCTATTGCGTAGGCACTTTTGCCCGTTGCGTCGCCTATTGCGAATACTCTCGGTAAGTTCGTTTGAAAGTTTTTGTCAATGCTAAAGCTTTCTAGCGGGGATAGCCCCTCTAGTGTTACATCTTGACCTATTGCGGCTATGATTGTGTCGGCTTCAATGTATTCCTCTCCGCCTTCTTGTGGGATTGGTCTTCTACGCCCGCTTTCGTCTGGCTCGCCTAGGGTCATTTTTTGTAGCTTGATTCCTTTTACTTTTCCGTTTTCAGATATTATTTCCAGTGGAGCGGTTAGATAACTGAATTGTACGCCTTCGGTTATGGCTTCTTCTACTTCTATTTTTTCTGCGGGCATCTCGTCGCGAGTGCGGCGATAGGCTACGATTGCCTCCGCGCCTAGGCGAAGAGCGGTTCGTGCCGCGTCCATTGCGGTGTTGCTTCCGCCAATTACCACCACGCGCTGGCCTATTATTGGCGGCTTATTGCTTGCAACTGCTTTTAGAAAGTTTATTCCGCCGAAAACGCCTTCTGCGTCGTCGCCTTTGCACCATATAGGTTTGCTTACGCCCGCACCTGTTGCCATAATTACGGCATCATAGCGCGATTGCAGGAATATCAAAGTTAAGTCGCGTCCAAGTTCTGTTCCATTAAGGAAGTGTATTCCCATATGCGTTAAAACTTCCAGTTCTGCGTCAACTACCGCCTTTGGTAGACGATATTCGGGTATTCCGTATCGAAGCAAGCCGCCCATTTTCGGCATAGCTTCAAAGACAGACACGCTATGCCCCGCCTTTTTTAGGAAGAACGCGGCGGTTAGTCCGGCTGGGCCGCCACCAACTATCGCAACTGATTTCCCTGTGGCGGGCGCAACTTCGGGTATATACTTATCAGGACGTTGCAAATCCCAATCTGCCGCGAAGCGTTTTAGTCCTGCTATGTTTATTGGTTCGTCGGCTAATTTGCGGCGGCATTCTGTTTCGCATGGGTGCGGGCAAATTCTCGCTACTGATGCTGGGAATGGATGCGCGTCTTTCATTAGCTCAACGGCTTCCGCGAGTTTTCCCGCCGCGATTAACGCAATATATCCTTGGCAGTCGGTTTGTGCAGGGCAAGCCGTTTGGCATGGGGCTTTGCAATCCCCTGTATGCGCAGACATTGTTAGCTCAAGCAAACTTTTGCGTGACTCTAAAATTTTTGGCGAATCGGTAGTAACTACCATTCCTTCGCGTACCGCCGTTGCACACGAACGAAGAAGTCGCTTGTCTCCTTCGACTTCCACTATGCAAATTCCGCACGCGCCTGATGGCGCAAGCCCTTCCCCGTGACATAGGCTTGGTATGAAAATTCCGTTTGCCGTAGCCACTTCCAAGATTGTTTGCCCTGCATAGGCTTTGCATTCGATTCCATCTATATAAAGTTTCATTTAACAAACCCCCAGATTCTTTGAAATTGTCCAGAACAAATTTATCACAAACAAACTTGTTGCGCAATAAGCGTCTTCCTAGCCTACAGAAAAAGATTTACAATTTCCTTCTAATATGGTATCTTAGCCTTTGTCGTAACCGCACGGGTTGGGCTTTTATACGGAATGCCAAAAACATTTACCAACGACGAGCTAAGTCTGCGGGCTTTTACGCAGACTTGAGCGACAGAGGAGGTTAATGTTTTCGCACTTCCGTTTACAAGTGTAAATGAGCATTTTCGCTCTGCCTTATTCGGCGTGTACTTCCAAAAAATTCAAGGAGGTGTAACATGTACGCTATTATTGAAACTGGTGGCAAGCAGTACAAAGTTAAAGCGGGTGACGAAATCACCGTAGAATTGCTTGGCGAAGACGCAGGAAAAAGCTATACTTTTGACCGCGTGTTAGGGATTGTAGATGGTGAAAACACTATTATCGGAAAGCCGCTTGTGGCTGGCGCAACCGTAACCGCACAAGTAGTTGGTGACGGAAAAGCCAAAAAGGTTATCATCTACAAACACAAATCAAAAAAAGGTTTTCACAAGAAAAAAGGGCATCGTCAGCCGTTTACCCGCGTGAAAATTGAGTCAATCGCGAAATAATGATTAATGTAGAAATAGTTCGGGATTCTTTGGGTAAAATCGCAAGTTTTACTGTGGAAAACCATGGTCAAACTCTTGTGTGTGCCGCTGTTTCCATGCTGGTGTTAAACACAATCAACAGCATTGAAAAGCTAACAGATGACGATTTCACTTGCGAAATCAATAATCGTCAGAGTGCTACCTTTTCGCTAACCAATCCCGAAAGCCGTTCAAGCGGCATAGAAATTTTAATTGATGCAATGTTTATTGGGCTGTCCTGCGCAAAGGCCGAACACCCCGATGAAATTGAAATCACGGAGGTAAACCATGGAAACCATGATTAAACTAGACCTGCAATTTTTCGCCCACAAAAAAGGTGTTGGTTCTACCAAAAACGGCAGAAATTCCAACGCAAAAAGCCTAGGTGCGAAACGTGCAGACGGGCAATTTGTTTTAGCAGGAAACATTCTTTACACTCAAAACGGCACAAAAATTCATCCAGGCAACAATGTAGGTCGCGGCTCCAACGACAATCTTTTCGCTCTAGTAGACGGCACAGTGCGTTTTGAACGCAAGGGTAGAGACAAGAAACAAGTTTCTGTTTATCCTGTTGCTCAATAAGCAACAAAGGCGGCAAAGCCGCATTTCGCCGATGACCTGAATGGCAAGCTGGCGTATACGTCTCGAAGCCATAAACAGTTTTCTAGGAAATTAAAAACGCGCTATGTTGGGCAAATTGTCCAACATGGCGCGTTTTTGTTGTAGCGAAACACCTATACTGCTTACATAACTGGTAGTTCAAAAAGTTCGGGCAGGAATACTATTTCTGCGTTGTCTGCTCTGTATTCAAACGCGGCGAAAATTGCCATTACCATGCGTTGCTCTAGTGGGGGGATTTGCATACCCATTGGTAGCAATGCATTATCGGGGTCTGGTTCGGTGCGTAAAATGATGTGGATTCCGTGTGTGGTTGGAACTAGACCACTGATTTCGCCCATTTCCAAGTCGCGGGTTGCTTGCTCAAATTCTGGTACCATTACGCCTGATACAAAGGTGTAGCCGTCGGGATTCCACAACATGCCAGGGTCTTGACCGTAGGTAGCAATTAGGCTGTCGAAATCTTCGCCTGCTTGGGCGCGTTGTAGAATTTCGGTTGCGAAGGCTTCTGCGGCGGCTTCGTCGTCGAAGTCTGCCAGCGTTATTAGAATGTGTTTCGCGCCTAGCATGTCGTCACTAAAATCGGGAGCTTCTGGCATGTATTGCTCGAATTGTGCGAAGAGTTCCTCGTTGTCTAGTATGGCTTCAATCACTTTGTCGATTAGGGTGAAGGTGTGGAATAGTGTGTAAAGTTGTTGGCGAGTGTAAATACCGTCCATGCGAAGCAAGTCGTCAAAAGTGTCCTCGCCGTGAAATTCCGCCATTGAAACGATTTCATTTTGGAAGTCGTCTATTTCTGCGTCGGTTAGGTAGATGTTGTTTTGTTCCGCGAACTCCTTAAATATTGAGAAATTCGCCGCATAACGCACGGATTCCTCAAGTACCACTTGCCCAAAGGTTTTGTCGTCGCGGAATATGCGGCTGTAATCAAACTCTGGTGCCGCAAACAGGTTGAAGCTGTCGTCTTCGGGCGGGAACATCATAAAATACTCAAATTGCAACGCGCTTTTCACATTCACAAACTGGAAGCTTACATCACCCGCGGTTAGCTCCCTGCCGTTTACTGTTGCTACTACCACATTGTCTGTAATCATTTGTTCAATAACTGTGTGGTCAATCGTTGTTACTGTGGTGGTACGATTGGGATTTGTAGGTTCGTTTTCCCCAATGAAGTAAAGGTCTTCTTCGTCTGCATAATCCGCATTATCGGCATTATTGGCGCAGGACGCAAGCAAAACCGCCATTGTTGCGACAATGGCAATTACCATTGTCAGCTTAAAAAATTTTTTCATGAGAATCTCCATTCCAATTTTTTTCTACTACTATTTAGTATAGCCCGATTATAAGCTTATTACCAAAATTTCGCAAGGAGAACTAAAAAAGGGACACAGCCGCATTTCGCCGATTACATGTATTGGCAAGCTACGCATACGTCACGAAGCCATGAACAATTTCCTAGCATATAAAAAAGCAACACGCCCTAGTTTGCAAGAAACTTCTATGCCCACGATTGAGTTTCACTGCGAATGGTACACCCATTTTTCGCTGCTTCATCAATTAGTGCAGACAAATAAAAATCTTGCGAGGCTTCATCAAGTCCGTAGAATGATGCGCCACCGCATACATAATCATTCATAGCGTCCAAACATGAAGCAATAGCAATTTCGTCATCAGAAAGCCTTGAACCTTGATATGGATTACGGTAAAGCCATTGACCGTCCCCGATTATCCCTTTCAAATCAAAACCCTCGAAGTTTTCTTCTCGCCCCAAGTCTTTCCGCGTAAATTCAGATTCTATAGGGGTTTTATAGTCTTGGAGATATTTTATTTTTGAGTTAAACAATTCTCCCCGTTCCCCCTTAATTTGAATTATTGGAGAGCGAACCCATGAACGGTGCTGGTCTGTTTCAAAATTAAGAAGCCCTGTTTTGTTCCCGAATTTCAGCACGGCAACCGTTTGCGCTTTTTCCGCAATCGTT
>WQVV01000053.1 GCA_009785665.1 Defluviitaleaceae bacterium | reverse complement strand
TAGAATTGAACGATAAAGCCCGTTACAAGTTAAATTGTGGCGGGTTATTTTTTATGTCACATTGTTGTTGTGTCTCAGCGTAGTTTCTGATGATTAAAATGTTCTTGACTTACATCAACAGAAGCTTTGAGCATTGAAAGTGCTGTCAAAGTTTTTTTGTAAGCAGTGCTGGAAAACGCCGCAACAACTAAAATCCATAATGCGGTTATCTGAACGGCTATAAGTGCTATATCAAAAATCCTGAGCCAAGTGAAATCAACAAAAATGCTCCCAGCCGCACCAATGGTAATCAGCAAGCACCCTAGAATGAATGCAACGCTTTTTGTTAGCCGCTTAAATTCTGCGAAAAAGTCTGTTTTAGCGGAAAAAGCATCAAAATCGGTTGACTGCGCTATGTGTGTATTTTGTTGGGCGGAAGAAGTGGTGTCACTTGATTGGTTTGATGAGTTCCATGTGCCACACGCGCCGCATACGCGTCCTGTACTGCTTACGACTTCTCCACAATTTTTACATATCATTGCATTTCCCCCATCTGGTTTAATTTTGCTGATTATATCAGAATTTTCACTTTGCTGTACGGAATGCCGAAAACATTTACCGACGACGAGCTAAGTCTGCGGGCTCTTACGCAGACTTGAGCGACAGAGGAGGTTAATGTTTTCGCACTTCCGTATACCATATTTACACTCTGTCCCCGCTTCGTTGTAATCGTGACAAATGTAACTTCTATAACCTATCGCATTCTGGGATAATCTAATTATACGGAATGCTGAAAACATTTACCAACGACGAGCTAAGTCTGCGGGCTTTTACGCAGACTTTAGCGACAGAGGAGGTTAATGTTTTCGCACTTCCGTACAAGATTATTTTTGGAGGCGATTTTTTATGGTTATAGCAAGCATGAAAAATGTTGTGAAAAGATATGGCGAGATGATGGCACTAGACCACCTAGATTTAGAAATTCAGCAAGGGGAGATTTTGGGATTACTTGGGCCTAATGGAGCTGGTAAGACTACGGCAATACGAGCATTGTGTGGGCTTGTTGGGGTTGATGGTGGGGAAATTTCTGTGTTTGGATTGGCGCAGGGCGTTAATAATGTTTTGATTAAGAAGGATATGGGCATTGTTACGCAGGAAATTACGGTTTTTACAGATTTATCTGCGGGTGAGAATTTGCGATATTTCGGGAGTTTGTATGGGCTTCGTGGTGCAGAGCTTTCGCAGAATGTTGCTCGGGTTTTGGAATTTGTGGGGCTTTCGGAACATGCAAAAAAGCGTCCTAGCAAATTTTCTGGGGGAATGCAACGTCGGCTTAATATTGGTTGCGCGCTGGTGCATCGGCCAAAGCTGCTTATTATGGACGAACCCACTGTTGGTATTGACCCGCAATCGCGCAATCATATTTTGGAATCGGTTAAGCAGATTACTGCGGAAGGTACCACTGTGGTTTATACCTCGCATTATATGGAGGAAGTGCAGGCTATTTGCAATCGGATTGCCATAATGGACGCGGGACGGGTTATTGCAGGCGGTACGCTTGATGAACTTGTGGGGCGTATTCAGTATGAGGACACGGTTCGTTTAACTGCGGTTATGCCTTCTGACGCGCTTACTGAAGATATTCGGGCGATTTCTGGGGTAAAAAGCGTTGTTGTTAGCGGCAGCACTTATGTAATTGTTTCTGGCGCGGATAGCGGAAATCTTAATCGTATTATGGAAATTGCAATGCGGCATGGTGGGGTTGCTAATATTTCGGCAGATAAGCCCAACTTAGAAGATGTTTTCCTCACTCTTACAGGCAAGAAACTTCGCGACGATAAGGAGGGGCAATGATGTTTTTTACAGTTTTCAAACATTATTTAAAACGGGCATGTGTCGAGCCTATGGGAATTTTGTTGTATGTATTGTTGCCTGTTGGGTTGGTTGTTCTTAATAACTTGGTGTATCTGACATCTGCTGCGGAGTATGACTATGTTGTTTACAGCACAGCAACCACTAATCAGACTGTGTTTATCGCAATGTTGTTTCAGCTTATTGGCGGAACTTATATCGTTGACTACATTTTTTTAGATTTCAAAAGCGAAAGACGCTGGCGTTTGCTTGCCACTCCTGTTTCGTTGAATACTCATTTCTTTGCGGCTATTGCGGCTAGTATCGTTTTTTTGATGGTTTCTAATCTTTTGATTTTGGGTATTGGACATTTTTTCTTTTATGTTTACTTGGGCAATTTTGCTATGATTTTTGCGGCTTTGTTTTTTATGGCTTTGTTTGCGCAACTTCTTGGGGTGCTGCTGTCATTAACGCTTGAGAAAAAAGCTACCGCCAGTATTGCTGTTGAAGTAATTGCTTTTGTTATGTCGTTTGGATTTTTTGTTTTTGCGCAGTCTTTGCCTGTTGTTGGTGGTTTTCTTTCTACTTACGGAACGCCTTTTTCGGCGGGTATGCTGGCTATTAATCGTTCGGGGTTTTATAATCCCGATATGGGCGGCGCGTTTTTAGGACTTGGGATTCTTATTGCGTTTACGGCGGTTATGGCTTGCGTTGTTGCAATTATTGGAAGGAGACGGCCACTGTGAATTTAACTGTTTTTACATTGAAAGGAGGCGACCGCTGTGAATTTAACTGTTTTTAAATACTCTTTGCGGCGTGGGTTTCTTAGTCCTTTTTCGCTGATTGCTAATTGTCTGTTGCCTGTGTTGGCTGTGATTTTTCTCGACGATGGATTTTATATTTTGGCTACGTCGTTTATGTTTGGGGCGTTCTTTATGGCGCGGGGGATTCAGCGCGATAAAATTGATGGCGTGGTTATTAGAATTTTGGCAGGGCCTGTCACTATGCGGGATTATCTTGTGCAAAATTTCTTTGCCGCTATGATTCCTATGATTGGTATTATTGCAATCGTTTGCACGCTGGGGGTTGTTATTCGTGGTTGGGGTCTGTTGTTGGCGATTCCACTTGCATTGTGCTATGCTTTGCTTGCCGCTACTTTTGTTGGATTAAGTTTTGTTTGGAGTTGTCTGTTTAAGGATAAGGAATCCAGTGTAGCCGTCTTTACTGTTTTGGCAATGACGGCCGCCAGTATCGGTGGGCTTACCCTTCCGCTAGAGATGCTTCCAACAGCTATTTTCTATCTTGGCGTGCTGTTTCCTTCGCATTGGGCCGCAAGGGCTATCGGAATACTTTTGAATTACGGCATAACGCCTATGTACTGGGTTTGTTTGTTAGCTTTGATTTTATTCGCCGCCGCATATTTGTTATATGGCGGTAAAAGAAGGATTATATGAACGGCGGCACAGCCGCATTTCGCCAATGACCTGCATTGGCAAGCTACAGCATATGCCACGAAGCCATGAACAGTTTCCTAGGCAATAAAAAAAAGACCTTGGGGAAACCAAATTCTAAGGATAATCTAGGGCGTGTTCGTAATGCGAACACGCCCTAATCGTGAAATTCAACGCGGTCGGGTTCTTCCGTGCGTTTTGGAATGTTGCGGGTTGGCTTTGAAAATGTGAATAAGGGCTTCGCGCTGTCGTCTATGTTTATCCCATAATTTAATTCGCGCAAAATATCCGTGCCTATTAGTGCTAAGTTTTTGTGTTCAAACTTGAGATTTCTAATTTGTTTATTTTGCACGCAAAAAGACACAGGCACATGGACAAAGGGAGATGGTATTATAGTGTGTTTGTCCAGTGCAAGTGCCTTCAACTGTATCCTGTATGCGGCGTATATTCTTTCGTTTGAATTTGGCCATGGTCGCGGGAATCTGCTAGTATCTCCTGTAATCCCATGCATTGCAACTAAAGACTCAAACTGCGGAATCTTTTCCACTTGGTAGTCAAGTGCCGTTATGTGACTTAAACCCAAATAGTTGGCATTTGAACCTGTATCTACAATTGTGGGAAATTTTTTAGTTATACCTGCTTGCCCACAATAATGGATTGGTATGCGGATTCTATCAAATTCGTTAAAGGTAATCGTTAGTTTGCCCATATGCATATTCCCTTACAATAAATTGCGACCAGTTACGTAATGTAATAACGCATATTTGAAGTTATTGAATGCGGCATACATATTTAAATTTTCAATTGAATTCGAAACATGCAGTAATCGACCATAACTGATACCATACTCATCTTCGGACTCAACTAGGATTAGTGAATAATGGTCTGGGTATTTATCTATGGCAGAATCGGAATCAATGTGTTCAAAAAAATAATCTTTTAAAGACGGTGCGTTTAATCTAACAGGATTCGTGATTACAGCAACATCAGAACGAGGTTGCAATGCAAAAAAATCTACAGTTGAGTGCGTTTCTGTGTACATCATATGGTAAGCACCCCCGAATCTATAAAACTATCTAGTTTTGAATATATTTCGCTTAAATTTGTTAATAATTGCCCAGCGGTTTCTTTTGTTGATACATAACTATTGTTTTCCTTTGTTGATAAAATATCGTTAGTTTCTATTTGGATTAGCAAACCTTCTGCATTAGCAACAGTGTCTTGCGCGTTGGAAAGTTGAACATTTACAGTAAATCCCGCCGCTGTTTTAGTAGCGAATTTGCAGATTAATGTACTCAAATGCTGCTCTGTTTGTAGTATCTGAATCTTGTTGCGCAAAAACGATATAGGATTAGGGTTTTCTTTGAAGACGTTTAAAACAAAACCTTGTGTGAGTATTCTTTCGGGTTGCAACTCGACTATTACATCGTATATTTTTTTATACTTTTCGTCCAAATAATTGTAACACTTTTCCCAATCGGTATTGTATTTATCATCATAGGTGGTGCAAAAGGTGCTTCCTACCATTGACATTTGCAGGGTAGAATGTCCATATTTTGTGGTGGTTATCATTCTTGTAATTTCCATGGGTGCCTCATCAGGGATTGACAGCACTTGAAAAGGCATAAACTCCTCTTTTAGTTTGCCTTCTTGCCCTAGTATGAGATGTCTCATGTTTAAGATTTTTGTAAATAGCACATTGTAGCGGGTATCAACTATAACCATTGCGAAAATTCCTCCTTTGATACGCTGCTTGCATTATATGAAACATTTGTGAATAGCGCAACTATTTTCGCATTATATAACACCGCCTTGATTTCACCGCTCCAACATTGCTTGGCGATTCTGTTTGCGTTGTGTTATGCTCTAATTACTAGCTTCGTTTGGAGAAGGATTATATGAACTCTATCACCAAAACATTTTATATCACAATTATGATTTTTGGATTTTGCCTGTTGTTTGTGCAGTGGTTTGCATTTTCGCTTGGCGGCGAAACAGCGGGCTTTTTTCTGATTTTGACAATGGTTTGCCTGTCGCTTTTTCGGTGGCGATTTCCGCGGTACAAATGGACTGTATTGTTTGATTGTTTGCTTTGTGTTGTAATTAATCCGTGGGCGTTGATTTTGGCATTGTTTGCGGGGTTTTATTATCGGGTGTATTTTGTTGGTATTGCTGTGATTTTTGCGGCGGTGGTTAGTTTGGAAATTTCCGCTATTGTTGCACTTGGCGGGATTGGCGGGTTATTTTTGGGATTATGGGAAAAGGAATGCGAACGCAGTTTAAGCCGCCGCGATACGGAAGCTGGGCGATACTACGAATTAGAATCCTTACAAAGCGACCTATTATCCGCAACGGCGCAAATAGAACGCATGACAGTAGTAAGCGAGCGCGCAAGGATAGCAAGAGAAATTCACGATAACGCGGGTCATGAAATAGTAGCGGCGTTTATATCGTTGCAAACGGCGCGTGGCGAAATGGACAGCACCACCAGTGAAACTGCGTTGCGTCTATACGATTCCGCATTGGAACGCCTAGACGTAGGCGTAAATAAAATCCGCGAAGCGGTGCATAATCTCGCGCCTGTTACCGCGCTGGAGGTTGACGCGCTTCGCGAAATTTGCGAAAAATTTCCATCAACGGTGGCGTTTAACATTTTCGGAAACACCAATAATGTTCCAGTGCATATCTGGAGTACGCTGGAAGCCTGTTTAAGCGAAGCATTAACAAACGCAGCAAAGCACGCAAAAGGAAAAAATGTAACAGTAAACCTAGACGCAACGCCGCATATTATAAGGCTGTGCGTAGAAAATAAAACAAGCGGAATAAAAGCAAAAACAGGAAGCGGGCTAAGAAATTTACGACACAGAGCGGCGGCAGTAGGCGGCAGTTTATCGTCAGACGCTTCTGACGGAAATTTTCGAGTAATCTGCGTTATTCCGCTAAGAAATGAGAGATTTTGATGCGATTGCTAATAGTTGACGACGACCCATTAATTTCAAGCAGTTTGGAAATAAGCCTACGTCGCCAAGAAGACATTCAAGTAATAGGCTGCGCCAACGACGGCGCGAAAGCATTAGAACTATGCGAAAAAGAACCTCCCGACGCAATTCTAATGGACATAAGAATGCCAAACATGGACGGCATAGCCGCAACGCGCCTAATAAAAACCCGCTATCCACAAACAAGAATAATGATGCTAACCACTTTCGACGACCGCCAAAACATACAGCAAGCCTTAGCCGCAGGCGCAGACGGCTATCTGTTAAAAACCGACAAAATCGACCAAATAGCAGGCAAACTACGCCTAATGTTAGAAGGCACAGGAGTTCTGGGCGCAGACGTACTACGCAAACTAGCCCCCACAGAAAACCCAGCCCTAAACAGCCTAACCCCACGCGAAAAAGACATCACCCGCCTAGTAGCGCAAGGTCAAACAAACAAAGAAATAGCCGCAACCCTTTTTCTAAGCGAAGGCACAGTACGCAACAACATAGTAGTAATAATGGAAAAACTAAACGTCACCAACCGCACGCAGTTGGGGTTGGCATATTACGAAAATTATCAAAATTGAAGTTTACAAAACAGAAAAAAATTTCAAAATTTCAACAAGCATATTTTCTTCGCCGTGAGAGATAATAGGAACTGTAGCTTGCGAATTAACATGCAAGCCATCTGACGGAAGGAGGAAATTATAATGAACTCGTCAACAACCAGAGTTTTGGACTATATTTGTCTATCGCTTGTAATTCTTGGTGCTGTAAATTGGGGGCTTATCGGGCTTTTCAGATTTGACGTAATCGCCGTAATCTTTGGCGGAATGGAAGGCATCATAAGCCGTATAATATATGTTGTTATAGCATTAGCGGGTCTTTACTGCCTTAGCTTCTTCGGAAGGGAATACACCCGCAATCACCGAGTAAACGTAACATCCGACCTCTAAGCGAGGAGCTAACGCCGGTTTTGGGTATGTAGGGCTTTTGGGTACGTCTCGAAGCCGTGTTGGCTAGTAAAAGAAAAAACCTCCTGCCTGTTGTATATGGCGGAGGTTTTTTTGTTGTCTTGGAAATTGTTCATGGCTTCGTGACGTATGCGTAGCTGCCAATACATGTTATCGGCGAAAGGCGGCTGTGCCGCTTCCTGTGGTTATTTGGATTACGCCGTCTCCTGCTTGTGGGTTTATGGATTCAGCCAGCTTTTTTATGGTGTCTAGCATTTTTTCTTGTGCGGCTTGAATTTCGCTTTCTTGAATTTGGTCTGCGAAGGTTTTTATGTCGTCCAAAATCATTAGTGCTAGGCGTTTTGATAGATTGGACATTAGCTTTGTTGCTGCGGCTTCGCTTGCGCCGCATATGGCTAGGGTTAGGTCTTTCTGGGCTATATCTCGGAAGACGTTTTGAATGAAATCATTTTCCAATTTTAGAATGGTGTTGCCAAATTCGGCATTTTCTGCCCACTTTGCGGGTTTTTTTCTGTACAGCAGATTTATTCGATGTTCAATGGATTCGCCAGCGGCGGGAATTGGGAAATGCCCTCGTTGCTTTAGGTAGTCTTCGCCCAAGAAGCATAGAAGTTTCATTTCCAATAAACGCGGGCTTTCTCCAGCTTGCACAGAGAGAACACCTTCGGTAATTAATATGCGTTCCAATAACTCAATTCCTGTGTGGTTCTCGGTACTGATTAGCGTTTCCAAAATCCCCTTGATTAGCGCAGGGTCAACGCCGTCAACCACAAGCATAAGCGCGAAAATTAGAAATTCATTTTCCTGCTGTTTGGTGTTGTCTTCAAGGGCGAGTACGCCTTTCTGACGCGCAATTTGAGCGCATTCAAGTAGTTTGTCTATAATGGGCAAACTCGCGTCCCTGTCGGCTTTGGTGAAATTACTTAAAACTGACATTAAAATTCCTCCTGTTTTTTGTTTTGATTGAAATGTTTTTACACATTTCATCCTCTAGTAGCGTGATATTATTCCATTTTCGTTTACCTTTACTACCCTTTTTTCAAAAAACGCATCATTTTTGCGTTCATGGCTTTTAATCATACTATAAAGCGAATTAATTACCTTTTTCACCTTTTCCGAGTTGATTATTTTTGACAATATGGATATAAATTCTTCTTCATCGTTAGCTGTCACGAAGATGGATATATCCATTTCTTTGGCTATGTCATGGTCAATTTCGACGGTCAACGGGTAGTATTCAATTTTATGAGAGATGAACATAACCGAATACTTGTAAGCTGGCGTAAATGTCGAAGTTAGGAAAAACTCAAACTTAAACGTATTGTCGTCAGGGTAGTTATCGTCATAAACTCGATTAGGTGAAATTTTTGCTATTATTTTTCCTCCCGTCATATTCTCCAAATGTTTACATTGAATAGCCACAATTTCATCAGGGGGTGTTAAGTTTCCCAAAGTACCATCATCTAATGAGATATTCCACATGCTGCTTGTCATATCAAGTCCTCCTTTAAGGCGCAAAATAGCGGTAAATGGTCGCTATAATTTTTTTTGTCGGGCTTGCCGTTGTCTAGCAATTGGTGTTTTTTCGTGCAGGAAATTATCCGTAGTTTATCGTCATCAAACGCTTTTACAAGGCTTGGGCGAATCACCACTTGGTCAATTATGTTCCAGTAGCAGTTTGCCATGTCTCCACTGTCATTATAATGGTATGTGGTGTAAGGGATTGTTCTATTACCAAAAAATTTCCAAGTAGGATTATAAAATTTTTGGTAAACTCTATAGCCAATGCACCTTGTAGGGCTTCCAATAACTCCATCAACAAAGGGCAGTGCGAATAAATTTCCCGCGCTTAAACAAGCTTCCTCAAATGGATTTGCATTGAAGTCGCCAATTGCCAAGACGTTTTTGCATTTATGTTTTTCCTGTTCGTCCACAATTGCGGTGTGAAACTGTCGCAAAATTTCTTCTTGGCGATTATTTCTTGAATAACGCTTGCTGTCGCTGTGAATCATTGCCACTATTAGGTCGTAAAAAACAGTTGAGATTTTTATAATTTGATAGCGGTCGCGCTCGTGGAGAGTATCAATGTTGTATTTCCCATTTATTATGCCCTTTATTTTGGTACAGCCCCCTAGGTTTGGTATGGGAATATATTGTGTACCAGATTGATTACTTATGATTCTGCAAAGTTGACCCATGCTTTCCCCGTATTCCGCAAGAATCAATAAGTCAATTTGATTTTCTATGGCTAGGCTTAATAAACAACTATCTATGTTATCCGCTTTTGTATTTCCACGTTTGGGAATATTCGTATTCCAAAACAGTATGTTCATGTCATGATGTCACTCCTTCGCGTTAGCACCTATGTTATCATCACGATTGTATCAAACGAAGCTATGAACCATCAAGATATTTTTTCGTATTCAAAATGCTATTGACTTATTGAAACTAATATGGCAAATATATTTTCCTAAAGGGAGGATTTTTTATGCGAAAGAAAATGTTAGTTGCAACACTCATGTCACTAGGGTTGATGTTGACCCTCATTTTAGCAATGTCCTTATCATCAGCGGAAGTGGTAGCCGACGAAGACATTGTGGAGGACACTTTGTACGAACACATGGTAGCTCAATTTGGACAAGAGTTCCTTGAAAATCGAAACAGAGCGGTAGCTATTGCGCAAGAGATTGAAGACTCATTTCCGCAAAATGAATTAGGTGAAACTATATACCCAGATGACTTTGGCGGGCTTTACCTCGACAGCGATGGAAATTTAGTTATCTTAGTGGTGGGGTCTTCGTCATCTTTTGAAAATTTTGCATATTTAGATGCCAATGTCATAATAAGGGAAGTTGAGTTTTCCCACGCTGAAATTAGGGCTATGAGTAGCAGTATCGCAGAGTTCTTTTGGTATAATTGGGGTAGAGAAGATTCACACCCCGTAGCTGATAACATAACTTCAGTTGGTTTTACGTCATCAGAAAACAGAGTATTTGTTTGGTTGAGAGATGCATCAGAAGAACAAATTAATCTGTTCAAAAGCACGGTAATTGATTCACCTATGGTTAGTATCGAAGCAAGTCCAAGTGGCTATAGTAATGACTTGGTGGATGCTCCGTTTGCTCCGCCAGCAATAAAACCGCAACCACCGCCACACCCTCCAATTAGAAATTAGCACAAAAACCAAAAATCGCCGTGAGTGCATTGCAATGCATTCATGGTGATTTTTTATTGCCTACACTTTTTCCGCCACTTTGCGTTGGGATTTCGATCGCTTTGAAAACCCTATTGACTTATCAAGTCAATGATGTATAATTGACTAACCGAGTCAGTCAATGTTTTCCCGTCGGACTGAAACATTCACGAAGGAGGTGTTCCTGTGTATATTAATGAAAGTGAAAAAGATGATTACCAAAAATTCCTCGCGCTGGAGCAAGATAAACAAACGCGAATAATAAACGCGGCAATGAAGGAATTTTTAGCGGGGTATAAACATGCAACAACAGATGCGATTGTGCGCGAAGCGGGAATATCCAAGGGATTGTTATTCCACTACTTTGGCACTAAGGAGAAGCTGTACGATTTCCTAATTGACTACGCAGTTGACACCGTAAAAGGGGAGTATCTTGATTTAATCAACGTATGGCAGAAAGATATTTTTGATAGCATATGGCAAATGTCATTGTTAAAGCGTGATGTGTCGCAAAAATTCCCAGTGATTTTTGAATTTTTGGCGAGTGTATATATTGATTCAAAGGATTGCCCAGCGAAGGTGCATCTTGCGCGGTTTAAGGAGATGCAAACGCAAAGATTCACCGATATATACAATCACTGCGACAGGTCGTTATTTCGCGATGATGTAGACCCACGCAAGGCAGTAAACATAGTGCAATGGAGTTTATCGGGCTGGGCAGATACAAAAGCGTTCGTATTATCCCCAAGAGATGTAGGCGCAGATGTAGCCGAAAATTACGAGTCCTACCTAGAAGAAATGAAAGAATACTTGGATATTTTCCGCAAATGCTTCTACAAATAGTAGAGAAAGGAGTGCGGTAAATGCGCGAGACTGTAATGGAAGTAACAGGTCTAACAAAGGATTACACCATGGGCGAAGTCACGGTAAACGCGCTTCGTGGAGTGGATTTTAATTTGTACGCGGGTGAGTTTGTTGTTGTGCTAGGGCCTAGTGGCTCTGGGAAGAGTACGTTGTTAAATATTATTGGCGGGATTGACCGCGCTACTACTGGTTCTGTTATGGTGAATAACAAGGACATTGCGAAAGCATCGGAGCGGGAGTTTACTAATTATCGAAAAACCGCGGTGGGGTTCGTGTTTCAGTTTTACAATTTGATTCCGAATCTTACGGCACTTGAAAATATTATGCTTGCAGCAGAATTATCATCAGACCCTATTCCGCCGCAGGAGCTTCTGGAAGCTATAGGGCTTGGTGATAGAGGCAAGTCGTTCCCAACGCAGTTATCGGGGGGGCAACAGCAGAGAATCGCAATTGCGCGCGCAATAACGAAAAATCCATTCATATTACTATGCGACGAACCAACTGGCGCGCTAGACCACACCACGGGAATACAAATCCTTCGCCTTCTGCGCGATTTTAATGAGAAGTACAAGAAAACCGTAGTAATAATCACGCATAACGCATCAATTGGGCAGATGGGAAATCGTGTGTTCCACGTAAAAGACGGCTTGATTGACAAAATCGACATTATAGAAACCCCCGTTGCCCCCGAAGATATTATCTGGTAAGACGGGCAATCGTTAATTACCTTTTTGAGAAGGCGGTGAATGTTAAAAATGCTATTCAGAAAAGTATACCGCGCTATGTGGAAGAATAAACGGGCGTATATAGCCTGTATGTTTCTAATCGCCGTGGGCATTATGATGCGAACGGCAATGGGCGTTGCGTCCGACGGATTAATAAACGCAAAAAATCAGTTTTACGAGGAATACAACCTCGCGCATGTGTACGCGAGCGTAGGCGCAATCTCCCAAAGTGATGCAGAGCGTTTGCGAGATATAGCTGGCATAACTGCCGTAACCGCCCGAACAAAAATGGAAGTTCGCGCAGAGCTTCCAAGCAGTGACGATATAATCACGCTACGGATAATCTCATTCGACCCAGCCGACGAAGCGCGCTTAAACAATTTTCAAATGATGGGACTGCAACCGTCCCAGCCCAACGACATAGCACTAAATTACATGTTCGTAGCGGCAAACGAAATGGAAGCGGGCGACCCAATTACCCTAATAGTTCACGGACGCACATTTGTATTTGAAACAACGGGAGCATTCCTAAGTCCCGAATACGTTTATATCGCACGAAGTTTCACGGATATTCTGCCAGACAATGCGGCGTTCGGAATCGCGCAAATCACCAACGACGCAATGGGGAATATCACGGGGCGACACGGAATCGCAAATGACTTGCTTTTCCTACTGGAAGACGGCTACGAATTTGATGATGTTAGACTAGCATTACAAGACGCGCTACAGCCATATGGATTAATTTCTCTTTCCGCTCGCGAAGACCAGTTAAGCTTCGCAATATTGGATATGCAAACTGTTTCGATTAGTGCAATATCGGTATCTATGCCACTGGTGTTTATGGCAATGGCGGCGGTGGTTTTGTACTTGATGATGAAACGTATCATTGAGCAAGAGCGCGTTCAAATAGGCACTTTGAAGGCTTTAGGGTTTTCTAATGCCAAGGTGATGTTTCACTATGTTTGTTACGGTGCTATTGTTGGGTTATTTGGTGGATTGGTTGGGTTCGCGCTGGGCGCGGCAATGTCTGGCGTGTACTTGGAAATGTTTTTGGAGTTCTATGTTTTGCCGCAGTTGATTCAGCCGCTTAGTCCTATGTATTTGGTTTTCGCGCTTACGGTTTCGCTTGGAACGGGGATTCTTGGTTCGCTTATGGGCGCGGTTAGTGTTAGCAAGCTAATTCCCGCCGACGCTATGCGTCCTGAAGCTCCAAAACCAACAAAGTTTGATGTTGTTGGCAAGATTAAGTTTTTGCGATTCATTTTGACTTCGCGTGGGCAAATGGCACTTCGCGGAATTGCCAGAAATCCCGTGAGGTCGGGGTTTGTGGTGCTGGGTGTTACGTTTTCATTTGGGCTGCTGTGCGTTTTTGGAAGCATGGAGCAAATGGTCGATGCTATGATTTATTCGCAATTCGTAGACCAGCGACTGTATAACGTTCGCGTAACGCTAACCCACCCAATCGAATACAACCGCGCAGTGGAAGCCGCTTTCGGAGTGCGTCCGATTACTATGGCGGAAGGGATTTTGGAAATGCCCGTCAGTTTAACCAACAGGCATTTGCAAATGGGAACTGTCATCACGGGTATTCCCGCCGATTCTACGTTGTACAGGGTTTTTGACACAAACCAAGGCATAGCGCACGCGCCTCCCACTGACGGCATAATAATCACAAACGGAATCGCCGACACCCTTAACGCACGCGCTGGTGATATTCTGTATGTGGAATCGCCACTGCTTGCAGGCGGCGGGGTGTATGTTCCAGTAGCGCAGGTGATTGAACAAAACATGGGAAGCGGTTCTTACATGGAATTAACGGCGTTATCAACATTGTTTAATCAACCCGCGATTGCCACCGCGATTATCTTCAACACGGATAATCTGCCATATGTAATGAATTACTTCCGCGATAGCCGCTACACCGCCGCAATCGAAGATAAAGACACAACCCTACGCAAATACTCCGAACTTATGGAGCCATACATGGGAATCTTCTTCGTACTAAATCTAATGGGCGCGGCTGTTGCCTTCGCAATAATTTACAACACAGCAACAATTTCGCTTTCCGAACGCAAGCGGGAATATGCAACCCTTCGCGTACTAGGGCTTTCCACAAATGAAGTATGCGAAATTATGCGTTTTGAATACTGGTTTCTTAGCGCGATTGGAATGCTAATTGGCGTACCGTTCGCCTCCGGGCTGATGGTCGCGGTTAATAATATGATGGACACTTCCATGTTTAGTATGCCAACTACGTTGCCGTTTGTGGCTTATATCACTGGAGTTGTTGGGTGTTCAGCGGCTATTATGCTTTCTAATTGGTCTGCAAAGCGTAAGATTAGTAAGTTTGATATGGTGGAGGTTCTAAAAGAATTTTAATGGAGGGATTCTTTGCAAAAATTTATATCGGTATTTCTAAAACAAAGCTAACACATATCAACCTGTATTACGGAAGCGAGAATCGTATATCCACAGGCAATGATTCAAACGGATATTTAGGAAAAAAAATAGAAAGGTGAGTAATCCTGTATTGTCCGTCGGGAAGCGGGTAATACAATTCAAAACTTATAGGTACTTCCATATATGAGTTTGGGTGCAAATAGGAAAGAGAAAACGCTGGCCCAGGGTCCCAAGACGAGGGCTTGCGTTGTACAACAGACCAATTGCCGAAACGATTTCTGGTTTGCAACTCGAAGAAAACTCCAACTAAGTGGGAATACGTGAATATATGCTCTGTATTGTTTGAGATTCTAAGGGTTAGCCC
>WQVV01000052.1 GCA_009785665.1 Defluviitaleaceae bacterium | reverse complement strand
TTCGGCTAGGGGGCAGGCGCATTGTATGAACGACAAGTTATTGTAGCGTTTCCATGCTAGAATTGCGTCTTCGCCTATGCAGTACATTGGGCGTATTAATTGCATGTTTGGGAAATTTTTGCTATGAAGTTTGGGCATCATTACTTGGTATTGCGCGCTGTAAAGCATTCCCATTAGGGTAGTTTCTACCACGTCGCTCATGTGATGACCAAGTGCGATTTTGTTGCAGCCTAATTTTTGCGCGCTGGAGTACAAAAAACCGCGTCGCATTCTAGCGCATAGGTAGCATGGCGAGCGGTCTGTTTTTGATACGATTTCAAAAATGTCTGAATCGAAAACGGTTATTGGAATTTCTAATAACGCGGCGTTTGCTTTTACTTTGGCGAAATTTATTTCGTTGTAGCCAGGGTTCATTACCAAAAAAACTGGCTCGAAAGGAATTTCGCTGTGACGATGGAGTTCCTGCATAAGTTTCGCCATTAGCATTGAATCTTTTCCGCCCGAAATACATACGGCTATTTTATCGCCCGCTTCAATTAACTTGTATTTTTGAATGCCCGCGATAAATAGCCGCCATATTTCGCGGCGGAATTTTTTATGAATGCTTCGTTCGATTTTTTGGCATGTGGTTAGTTCTTTCACAGCACGAATACCATTGCGCCCTGCATTGGAATAGTCGCTTTAAGTTCGCCGCGATTAACAAAATAACGGCGTGAAGTCTCGCGGAAGTTATCGCCACCTGTTGCGATTATTTCTGTCATATAGCCGTTTGCGATTCCTATTTTCCAAACGGGTAGGGTTACTTCCATTGGTTTTGTGTTGTTGTTGATTGCCACTACTATTTTGTGGTTTTCGTCCCAGCGTCCAAAGGATAGGAAGCCGTGGTTTGACCATATAAATTCTAGCGAGCCGTTGCGTAGTGCGGGGTATTCTTTGCGAATTGCTATCATTTTTTTGTGGAGTTCTATTAGAACGGGGTCTTCCTTGCCCCATGGGTATGGACGGCGGTCGTCTGGGTCTGTCCAGCCTGCAAGTCCCGCTTCATCGCCGTAGTAAACTGTTGGCGCACCAGTCCATGTCATTTGGAATACTACTGCTTCCATCATGATGTTTTTGTTTATTCCGCGTTCGGCGGCGCGTGGCCCTACGGTGTGAAGTCTGCCCGTGTTGCTGCTTGTTCGCGTTAGAAAACGTGAATGGTCGTGATTGGAAAGCTGGTTCATAGCAGATTGAAGCGCGTGAACATTTAGCAATGACATATGATGACGCATCGCGCCCTCGAATGCCATTGCGTCGTTGCGTAATGATGGCAGGGATTCTTCGCTATGTTTGTTCACGCCAGTCAAAAACCATGTTAATGGCTCCATGAAGGCATCGTAATTCATAATGGTATCCCATTCGCGCCCGTTTAACCATGATGAAGGGTCGCCGTAATGCTCTGCTAGGATAATCGCGTTGGGATTGGCTTCTTTTACTGCATTGTGGAAATCCTTCCAGAACTTGTGATTCATTTCGGGGCTTTGACCTAAATCGGCGGCAACGTCAAGCCGCCAGCCATCGGCATTGTATGGCGGAGATACCCATTTTTTCCCCACTTCGAGGATGTATTGGTAAAGCTCTGGCGAAGTTTCAAAACAAAGTTTTGGGTGATTGTCATTTGCCCACCAGCCATCGTAATTTCTATTATTGGGCCATTCTCCACCATGCCATAGGAAATAATTATGATACGGGCTATCCTTGGAATGATACGCGCCTATTGGTTCGTCTGTGTCTTTATAAAATCCTGCATAGTCCAGCCACTTGTTAAAACTTCCGCAGTGGTTGAAAACGCCGTCTAAAATAACTTTAATACCGTGTTCATGCGCCATTGCGACAAGCTCTGCAAAAAGCGCGTTACTTGCTTCAAGATTGGCTTTGCTTGTAACACGCTTTACATAACGCGTTGCATATTTATTATGCACACGCTCGAAGCGCAAAACGTCGCCGCCGTCTTCGACAATTACACCGTAGTGCGGGTCAACATGGTCGTAATCTTGCGTATCGTATTTATGGTTGCTGGGTGATACGAAAATAGGGTTAAGGTAAATTACCTCCACGCCCAAGTCTTTCAGATAACCCATTTTGTCCATTACTCCGCGAAGGTCGCCGCCATAGAAATTACAGAAATCGCCCGACGGGGATATATCCTTATCCCATTCTACAGACATTGCTGTTCTTCCAAGATATGCGTATTCGTGCTGGATTACATCGTTTGATGGGTCGCCATTGTAAAAGCGGTCTACAAATATCTGATACATAACCGCGCCTTTAGCCCATGAAGGAACACTAAGTCCAGGGACTAAACGGAAATTATAATGCGCGTCAACACCTTGCCGCAGTCCCAACTTATTATAATGAAGGCATTCGCCATCAGCCACCACGCTGTAGTAATACCGAATCGGCTTACCATACACTTGAATAGCCACCGTAAAATAATCGAACAACTCATCATGTTCCGTTTTTTGCATCGGGTATGATGCGCCCGCCGTTTCATGCTCTGGCGCGATATGCAATGCAACCACGCATTCATCACCTTTGGCAACGCGCAAACAAAACTTAACCGTCTCCCCCGCTTTTGGGTCATAGGGCTTCACAAATTGCTGTGTTTCATCGCTAAAAATTGCCGCTTTATTTATACCGCTCATAAGTACCCCCGAATATTTTGTATATGTCTTAGATTTTACCGCATCTATAGTTTTTTTGCAATTAGGGCGTGTTGCGTCAACATATTTGATGTATAATTCTATTGCAACCTTTTATAAGGGATATTCCATTAGGGGGAAAATATATGAAAAAACTAATATCCTTATTCTCTGGCGCGGGAGGACTTGATTTAGGATTCATTCGTGCAGGGTTTGATGTAGTGGTGTCAAACGAGTACGACAGCACCATATGGGAAACATATGAAAAAAACCATACCGCGCCTTTAATTCGTGGTGATATAAGAAAAATCCCCTCCAGCGATTTCCCCGAATGCGACGGAATTATAGGCGGCCCGCCCTGCCAATCATGGAGTGAAGCGGGAACATTACGCGGAATAGACGACCCAAGAGGGCAACTTTTTTTCGAGTATATACGATTAATCCGCGACAAAAAGCCAAAGTTTTTCCTAGCAGAAAATGTATCTGGAATGCTATCACACCGGCACACCAAAGCCGTAGCAAACATAAAAAACATGTTTGATGAATCGGGCTACAACGTATACACCCAAATGCTTAACGCTTCGGATTTTGGCGTTCCGCAAGATAGAAAGCGCGTATTTTACGTTGGAATACGAAAGGATTTAAACCACACATTTAATTTTCCGACTTCGGAGAATGATAAAATCCCTCTTTCAAAAGCAATAGGCGATTTAAAAGATAACGCTATACCCGCACTACCCACAAACAAAACCAATGGAAACAACTGCATTGTAAGCAATCACGAATACATGATAGGTGGCTTCTCAAGTATATACATGTCCAGAAATCGCGTGCGTTCGTGGGACGAACAATCATTCACAATTCAAGCAGGCGGAAGACACGCACCCATTCACCCCCAAGCCCCCAAAATGGTATTCATCGAACAAAATAAACGCGAGTTTGTAAAAGGCAAAGAAGACCTATACCGCCGTCTATCTGTTAGAGAATGCGCGAGAATACAAACCTTTCCCGATAGTTTCCAGTTCTACTACACCAATTTATCCGACGCGTACAAGATGATAGGAAATGCTGTTCCCATTAAACTTGCGTATGTCATGGCCATAGCAATAAAAGACGCACTCAATTTAGAAATCGAGGCGACAAAATCATGAGTATAAACAACAGAAATGGTAGAGCCTTAGAGTTCGCGTATTTAAATGCCTTTAACTCACAGTTAAGCCCTCAAACAACCGTAGCAATTGACGAAAACAGCAGTTTTAACGCCGCAAAGGCTTCGTGGAACGAAATTCCCAATGATTTAAAAGAAACATTTCGCCTTAGTGCGATAGCGGGAGTGCGTGCAATTTTAGAATCCGAGCCACTTATCATAGAAGACAGCGGTAATATCCTAGAAATTAAAATACAACCAGATGGCGCAGGCAAAGATGGTGATGTTCGGGATATACTACTTATTCGCAAAGGCTGGGAAATCGGAGTTAGCGTAAAGAATAATAACTTCGCAGTAAAGCACAGCAGACTTTCTAACAAACTTGACTTCGGGAAAAAATGGTTTGGCATAGAATGCTCCAATCAATACTGGGACGATATAAGACCTGTGTTTGCGTATCTTTCGCAATGCAAAAAAGATGGCTTAGACTGGAACGATTTAACCTCAAAAGAAAATGATGTATATATCCCATTACTCACGGCATTTCTTGCCGAAATCAACCGTAGTTATGCCATTCATGGTGAATTTTTGGCAAAAAACATGGTGGAATATCTAATCGGAAATTATGATTTTTACAAAGCCATTGGCATGAATACGAAGCGGGTAACACGAATCCAACCATACAATTTACGTGGAAAACTCAACCAGTCAAGCAAGCGACAAAAACCAAAGTGGCTGATTCCTATAACCGCCTTTCCAAAACGGATTATAGGCGCGGATTTCAAACCAAACTCAAGTACCACAGTTGAAGTTTTTATGGATAACGGCTGGCAATTCAGTTTTAGAATCCACAACGCAAGCACGAAAGTTGAAACAAGTTTAAAATTTGATATTCAGATTATAGGTATGCCAATGACCTTTATCTGCATTGACTACAGGTGGGATTGAATATGAAAAAAAGATTATTCACAATTGCGATTACGCTAATTATGCTAATCGGTGTTAGTGCATGTGGGGGTACTCGCACGGCAAATGAACAAACACAAGAATACCAACCTGCATTCGCGCAAGACGAAATGGAAGCTCAAACCAAACCAGAAGCCATTGAACTGATTAGCACTTCTGAATCGCCAAGGATTTTCCCATTTGAAAATCCACGACCATTCACCCATGTTTCGGAGATACAAATTACCTTGCCCAGATGTTGCTCAAGCTTCGCAGAAGCTCTGTCGCAAACGGAACTTCCTGCGCCAATACATGCGGGGTATTACTGGTTGCTCCCGCCTGTGTTTACAGAGTTCGGCGCAACTTGCGGGGAGCATGTAATAATACAGATATGTTGCAGGTATGGCGTAATCAACGGTAGCGGAGAAATTGTAATTCCGCCAATCTTTGAACATCTGACATTCTCCAGTTTTCATGGTAGGTTTGGTGCGACTGATGAACCATCTAGTTTTGTTGTAGCGCAACTTGGCTTACTGTTGGGCGTAGTAGACCTAACTGGGCATGTGATAGTCCCCTTTAGCTACGCCGAAATTTGGGTAGATGACGAAAACAAAACGGCGCAAGTAAGAACGCCGTTAAACCAGAATTATCAAGGGCTAATTAGCCTTTCAACAGGTGAAGTAATCATACCAATTGGAAAGTACCACGGAGTATCAAGAGTACATGATAACTTAGTAGCAGTATCGCATTGTGAACCTTATAGCCTATCGCTAACGGGTATAAAAAACATAGTCACGGGCGAGTTGCTGATTCCGATAGAGTTTGAGCAAATTTCATTACCCTTTGTTGGCGGAAGAGCTTCAGCATTGCGTGATGGCAAATGGGGATATATCAACATATATGGCGAAGAAGTTGTACCGTTCATTCATGAAAGGGGTTCGATGCGTATTCTTCGCGAAGGTGTGAAGTTAGTTACTCGCGATGACCTATGGGGACTAATCGACTTCGAGGGCAATTATATATTGCCGATAATATTCACTCGTATTTGGGAGCAACCCGATTCGGACTGGGCTATTGTTACGGAGGGCGGGTATTCTGCGGGTCTTGTGGACATAACCACAGGCGAATTTATTCTGCCACTAGAATTTTACACACTTAACATTCTAGGCGAAAACCGCGCCAAAGCATCTATAGAATCCAATGAACATAGATGGGAACACCACAACCCCATTCGCAGTTTCTACCTCATAGATATTGCCGAAAATCGCATAATCACCACTATCACATATAATTTCGACACAGGCAATATAGGAAATTTTCACGGCAATTACGCAGTAATCTCAGTTGGTAACGCATGGGGCGACGATTGGCGTTTAGGTCTAATAGACCGCAATGGCCAAGAAGTAAGACCACCAATATATCGTACTATGCACAACTTTACAGATACCTTAATGCACATCGACGACTGCCCACAAGGTCGTTTCCGTATGCAAGGCAGACTGTACTACACAAATACATGGGAAGAAATCCTTCCGTGGCACGACCAAATAGGGCAACTTCGTTACAATCTAGCGACAATCAACAAAGGCGGCAATTGGGTGCAACAATACGAATGGATGGACATAATAATCAACGGTTACTGGGGTTTTATAAATGAATTGGGCGAGGTAGTAATCCCAGCAGTTCTGCCATTTCAACGCGTAATAATTGTTTCGGAAAACATGGCGGCAGTTCAACAAAACGACAAATGGGGACTTATTCACATTTACGCTACGGCCGAATAAAAGGAGAAAAATCAATGACACATAAACTAGGCTTCATAGGTGCGGGGAATATGAGCGCGGCAATAATCAGCGGAGTACTTGAAGCGGGGATTGTTTCGCCGTCGGAAATTATTGCGTCTGATGCGGATAGTAACCGCCTTGCATTTATCGCAAATGAGTACAAAATAAAAACAACGCCGTCAAATGTAGATATAGCGGCGCAATCGGAAATGATTTTCATAGCGGTTAAGCCGCATATAGTTGACGCGGTAGTAGCCGAAATAAAAGGACGCGACAACCCCAACGCGCTTATAGTATCTATAGCGGCGGGAATCGGCTTGGACGCTATGTTATCAAAATTTGGCGAGGGTTACGCACATAGGCTTGTAATCACAATGCCCAACACCCCCGCAATGGTAAACAAAGGAATGACAGCAATCTGCGCGACAGAAAACGTCCCCTCCAACCACGTAGAAAAAGTTTTAGCGGTGTTCAACAGCATAGGTAAAACAGAAATCCTACCAGAACGACTATTCGCGGCATTCATAGCGATTGCGGGTTCTTCGCCTGCGTATGCATACATGTTCATAGAATCATTAGCCGACGCGGGAGTAAAACTTGGTCTATCCCGTACACAAGCAATTCGCATAAGCGCGCAAGCAGTCTACGGCGCGGCAGCAATGGTACTGGAAACAAACCAACACCCCGCCACTCTAAAAGACGCAGTGTGTTCCCCAGGCGGAACAACCATAGCCGCCGTATGCGAACTAGAACGCCAAGGTCTACGCAACGCAGTAATATCAGGCGCAACCGCCGCCGCCGAACAATTAAAAAATTTAGGGGTGATGAAACATGGACAGAAATAAATTTTGGGAAACTATTGATAAGGCAAGGGCAGAAGTTCTAAAACATTCGGATAATATGGAAGACATCATGGAGGTGCTGATTGAAGCATTGCGGGGCTACAGTGATGAAGAAATTGCCCATTGGGGGCAAATATTAGTTTTGTATAAAGAATTATCATACAAAAGCATTATTGCGGCGGCATATTATGTAATAGACGACCATCTTTCCGACGACGGATTTGATTATTTTCGCGGCTGGCTAATTACACAAGGCAAAACCGCGCTTCTTAATGCATTGCGCAATCCCGATTCGATTTTGGACTTGAATCCCGAAAGCGAATTTGTTTGGTGCGAGGGGATAGATTACGCCGCCACATGTGCATACACAAAGACCACCGATTTAGAAGTTGAAACATTTGAACTTTTTGATAATCTGTGCCAACAATATCCGCTTCCGCAAGAAGAAATAGCCGCAATAAAATCAGAAATCGTATGTTTTGAAGATAAGCCCGCCTATACAGACAGAGAACCTTGGGAGAAAGACAAAGAACTTTTGCGCAAAAAAATGCCCAACCTTTGTGAAAGGTTTATGTAAACTTAGGAACATTGTTTTTACGAAAATCGCGCAAAAATTTGTGCGATTTTTTTGTTTGTGCGATAAGTATAGAAAATTGCAAACCTATTATCATTTGTAAATTTTATGTCGATACCTTATTTAGGCGAATCTCACGCGCCTAGAATAAATAAGGAGATTTAAAAATGATGGCAAAAAAAGGGCGAAAAATCTTTTCAAAACCAATTGCAGTTGTGCTTGCGTTTTTGTTGATGTTAAGCACATTGCAAGTTCCAATACTCGCGGCAGAGTATTTGTCAGAACTGCCCGAGTACAACGCAGATGGTAAAATAATTGCGTTTGACGCGCTTGCGGAGGAGGTGGCAGAACAAACCGTACCTTTTGGAACGGAGCTTGAGCAGTTGACATTACCAACTGAACTCTTTGCGACTTTCAAGATTACAACAACAGCGGCGATTTCTATTACGGGTGTGGAGTGGGAAAGTTATCCCGCATTTGACCCGTATGCAATGGGGCAGTATGAGTTTACGGCAGTGTTGCCTAACGAGTATGTTTTGGCAGATGACATATTCCCGCCAAGGATTTCTGTTTTTGTACAACCGTTGGCGTTCGCACCTATGTCGGCAACGCATAATTTACCAATGGGCGGCGAGTTTCTAGCACCTATAGAACCTGCTACCGTTCCCAGTGGTTTTATTCGCATTTCTACGGAAGCAGAACTCCGAAATATAATGGATAACTTTGCGGGTCTAAATTGGAATGATACTCTCAATTTCTATTTAGCAAATGACATTGACCTTCAAGACCCTTGGGAGCCTATAGAGCTGTTCCGCGGTACATTCGATGGGCGCGGAAATGTTATTCGCAACCTTTATAACACCGAACTCAATCGTTTAAGATTCGGGTTGTTCGGAGAAATTCGCTATGGTGCTACCATAAAGAATTTGGGTGTATACTTCCCGCCAAATGGATTGGAATTTCCATTGGGTACAAATAATCAAAATGTAGGCGGTTTGGTTGCATCATGGGCTGCTATGGGAGATGGCAACTATTTAACAATTCATAATTCCTATGTAATAGGCGATATTACCGTACACAGAAGTGGTAGTGCGATTATCGCAGGTGGCTTGATTGGCGAAAATAATAATACACTTGCCTTTCCATCAAATGCGGAGCGAGGCCCAGTTGCGATAACTTACAGTTATGCAGTGGGTAATATCTATGTAAATTCTACAGCACCAACCACTATCGCTACAACATCTATCCTAAGTGTTAGTGCAGGAGGTCTAATAGGTGCCAGTTCAAACGGCACCACCTCAATCCAAAGCAGTTATTCTATTGGAGATGTTACGGTAGTTTATATCGCTGAAGACAGTTTTGATTATCCAAACATTGTCTCAAGAGGTAGTTTTGCTGGGGGCTTAATTGGTCATTCCATTGGAACTACTAACTTGCATCGTGTTTTCTCTGCTGGTGATGTTTCTGCGTATCGCAATGCTGTTCTTAGCCACCTCTTTGCTGGTAGTCTTGTAGCAGGGTCGTCGGCAGGAACTTTTGAGGCTAACATTACAGAAAGCTATCGTTGCAGTGATAAGCAAGTAATCGTAAACCGTGGTACTAACGCGTTTATGCAAGGTTATCCGTCCAGCAACTTTGGTCTGATGGACTTGATGGGTGTGCTTTCATTTACTGTTCCAGATAGAACAAGCATTCCCAATATCAATGTACATGGACATGTTGTACGGCGCGTTCTTGACGTGAATTTTGTCACGCTTAGTGTAGGTACTAACAACCCCGTAACCGTTCCCGTTAATTCTGACGGCACTTTTAGAGCTACTTTGATTCTGGACGGTGCGGGAGTTCATGATATTACCGTTACGGCAAGTTATGGCGGGCATGTAGCTTCCGCCACACGCCAAGTGGATTTCGACCCACAGCACGGAGTCGAAATAAGCAGATTTTGGGTTTCTGGACGCGGCAATACAAATCTTCTGCGGCAGGGAATACCCGACCTAATTGTATATACGCCAGGCACGACATTCACCTTTGAAGTGGTGCTTGATGTTCCAGTAGGTACGGTTGTTTCCGAAGTAAATTTGACCACGGCAAACAACACTGTGTTCACAATGACACCAACATGCCCGCTGGGTAACAGATGGGTATTTGTAGACCGCAATGTACAAATTGCAACTTATCTGCCAAATATAAACCCTGTGCTTATGGTGCCTTACACAGGCGCAATTGATGTAGAGGTTATCTGGACGCATGGCGAAGATTACAGCACAGACAGCATTATCCAAACCATAACAGGCGCGTCCGCAGTAGCTGGACGGTATCGCAACAGCTTGCTTATGCCTAACACAGTTGTATCGCCAGCGATTGTTACAAATGCGTATGTTCTTCACCCAAGTGACGAACCAAGCGGCGGTACTGTAATCAGACCAAACAGCGGCAATCATGTGCTTGCGTCTGGGTTTACCCTGTATACAGCAGGTGGAAATCTTCCGTGGTATATAGATGTCACCAGCGAAGCCATTGGCAAAACCTTCGTTTTCTGGGGACATGCAAACAATGGTTCGGAAGTAATTTTTGCTACCATAAACGAAGCGGGGCGTTTTCCAATTGGTAACGCTCGTGGTATGAACGCATTTTACTTCTATGGTTATTGGGAAAGCTATGCGGTAATCAGCAAGAATTTCAGAGGGCATTATCGTTTTATAATTGACCCTTCGGGTTATGTATACGAGGCTGTTTTGAGTAATCGTTTGCAGGGTGTAACCGCGACAATTTTCCGCGAAGGCACTAACACCCCATGGAACGCCGCCGATTACGAACAGGAAAACCCGCTTCTTACAGATGAAATCGGTCATTACGCATGGGACGTTCCTGCTGGTGATTGGTTTGTTCAATTCTACAAAACTGGCTTTGAACCAGCACAAAGTATAACAATGCCTGTTCCGCCCGAACACACGGAAGTTCATATCGGTCTTATTTCACGCGCTGTACCTAATGTTACTCGCGTCAACGGCTTCCCCACAGGCATTGAAGTGCTATTCAATCGCTTTATGTGTGCCGAGACTTTAACAACAGAAAACTTTACTGTTATGCAAGGCGGCGTTGAAGTTTCTGGCGAATTGATTTTAATTAACAGGGAAAGTAATTTCCTAAGTCTTGACTATCTACACGGTACAATTAACCAAGCCACTGGCTTCCCCAACGCACGCGAAGATGTACGACATTTCGCAACAATAGTGCGTTTTGTTCCCGATAACGATTTAGTGTTAGGAAGTGCTGTGCAAATAACCGTAAGCGGCGACGTTGAAAGCTACGCCGATGTTTCCATGGGTAGCGATTTTGTTACAACCGTGACAATAGAAGCAGAGCCTACGAATTTGACAGCAGAAAATCTGCGTCTGGACTTTGACGAATCTGGCAATATAACAGTAAGCGCGTATCCGCTTAATGCTGTTGTTGGAAGAACCATCACCGCCGTTTCCAACAACCCATACATTGCCGAAGTTACCACAGCAAGCGCGACAATAGACGCAAGTGGTAACGCTGTTATAGCTGTAGACGGGTTGCTGTCTGGTTCAGCCACCATCACAATCCACTTGGTTGATACGAGATTATCCACAAGTGCTGCTGTTGTTGTTGGTATGCCTTTGGATATTCGTTTGTCTTTGGATTATACGCTTGATATGTTAGGTATCGTTTACGAAGCCCCGCATATTACATCTGTAAATAGCCACACCGTTGCAGAAAGCGTTTTTGATACCTTCCAAGTTACAGCAACGGGGAATCCTGCGCCAATGTTCCGTTTAGCAGATGCTCCCGCTGGTGTTACAATTGACCCCGCTTCTGGGCAAATTCGCATTGAAGGTATTGTTGCTGTTGGTGTTCATCCGTTTACAGTTTTCGCAACAAACGACGAGGGTTACGATTCAGAACTATTCACGCTAACAA
The DNA here is from genome assembly GCA_009785665.1 of Defluviitaleaceae bacterium. Lineage (GTDB taxonomy): Bacteria > Bacillota > Clostridia > Lachnospirales > WQUN01 > WQVC01. Next base: position 2,890 of record WQVV01000052.1, on the reverse strand, counting down.
TCGCCCCCATAGAAAACGACAACGATTGCGGTTACTTAAACTGCAACTGTATTGATTGCGACGGAAATAACTGCGACTGCGAGAACAACGATTGCCGTTATATAGACTGCGACCCCGACGACTGTAACTGCCACGATTGCGAATGTCACGACAACAACGTTTGTGATTACATCAACTGTGACTGCAATAATTGCAACGGCAGCAACTGCGATTGCCAAGGCAACGACGATTGCAACTACAGCGATTGTGATTGCGAAGATTGCGACAGCGATAATTGCGACTGTCACGACGACAACAATAACGATAACGATTGCGACTACAGCGATTGTGACTGCAATGATTGCAACGGCGACGATTGCGAATGTGACGACGACGACGACAACAATAACGATTGCGGCTACAGCAACTGTGACTGCAATGATTGCAACGGCGACGATTGCGAATGTGACGACAATGGAACAGGAAACAATAATAACAACCAAGGCGGCGGCGGAAGCGGTGGCACGGGTGGCGGCGGTGGTACTGGCGGTGCTGGTGCTGGAAGCGGAGCAAGCGGCGGCGGAAACAATATCCCTTCGGCTACACCCGCACCCACGCCAACCCCTCCTACACAGCAACCAGAAACAGAAGAACCAACCCCCACCGTTCCAGAAAATGATGAGCAAGAAACACCAGCCACACCCGTACCAACCGACACACCCATATTTGCAAATCCGTTCGCAGATGTAAGTGCGAACGCGTGGTATCATGATGCTGTGGTATTTGTGTATTCACGCGGGCTTATGAGCGGAACGCACACTAATCCGATGCAGTTCAGCCCGAATGCTCCGTTGACGCGTGGTATGGTGGTTACTGTATTGCACCGTTATTTGGGAAGCCCCAACGCAAACACGGCAAATCCGTTTAGCGACATTGCAAACGAAACATGGTATACCGACGCTGTTAGATGGGCCGCCGAAAACAATATTGTTAGTGGCTTTGGTGACGGAAGATTCGGTGCGTCCGACAATATCACAAGGCAGGACATGGCTGTTATACTAGCCAGATTCGCCGATTTTGCAGAAATGCAACTTCCACAAACTCGCAACCCAGTAACATTCAACGACAACGCGAATATTGCCCCTTACGCAACACAGGCAGTGGAAACTCTATTCCGCGCAGAAGTTATCAACGGCCGACCAAACAATGTATTCGACCCAACAGGCAATGCCTCCCGCGCCGAATTTGCCGCTATGCTAATGAATTTCCTTACACTGCAATAAACGACAACACGGTATAGTAAAAAAGGGACGGTACTATCGACAATTTAAAAATGTCGATAGTACCGTCCCTTTCTTTAGGCGATTACTCGCGGCGGAAAAAGTAACGGGCAATTTCTTGATTGAAGGAGAAAATTATATCAGCGTTGGGGAGTTCTTCCCATTCGTTGTTGTAGTCGATACCAAGACTGATATACATTGCCCTCACGCGTTCTATATGAGCGTCAAAATCTTCGCGTGAAATATCTGCCCAGTAAACAAAATCCATCAACTGCATTCGATTCATGTCATTATGCCGCTCCCATCCTGCAAGCCTACGCCCTTGATTTTCTCCTCTTGGAAGTGCCGCTATATCCGCACACATATAGTACCAAATTGCCCTAAACTGCAATGGAAAGTAAGCTTCGTGTATGTATGTCTCAAAAAAACCATCATCGAATATCTCAATCGACCCAGCTATATACCTTGGCAAATGCGCTGGCCAATCAGCAATTGGAACAATTGGCATTGGTTGCGAATGCACAAACACAAGTGGCTCAACTCTATTTATGTCTACAATGCGCTCGTTTGGATACCATTCAACTCTCATGTGAAAAGCTTCTGCAATAGCACGCACTGGAACCATTGTACGATTGTTGATAATCTGTGGCTGAACGTCCAAATAGAAAACAGGCCCGTCATCTATCGACAAGTAAGGGCTACCAATTCGTAGCATTGCTGCAACGCTATCGTCACCTACATAAATAGCTTGTTCTGCTTCGTACCATCTGACGTAAAGCCCCATTGCTTCCATCACTGCACGAAGCGGGACTAAAACGCGCCCATCAATAATTACTGGGTGCTGGTCATAATGCGGAATATATACAAATTCCCCATTTACCCGTATACGAATTTGTTGACTTTGCACTGATGTGGAGAGCGTAAGCAACCCTATTTGGTTGTCATTCGCGGCGCGCACCACGTAAGTGTTGCCACTTACAAACCTGATGTCACTAAATATTAACGGTACAACTTCTGTTCCTTGCGAATTGATGATTCCTACTTCTCTGCGTGGCGAAAGCGAATGCATTGTTACAATTGCAAAGCCATTATTAAAAGGGCTTATTCGTTCGTAATAAAAACCCGTCAAATAATTACCTTGCTGGTCTAAAAGAGCATTCCGTGTTTGCATATGGCGCGGTGAATGCGCTGTTCCGAAAAAGGGATTGTAATGCCCTATAAACATACCACTTTCGCAAACAAAAATTTGATACTCTCGCGGCTCAAAAATGGTGTGTCCTGCGGTGTCGATTAAACTATGGTAGAAACGACCATCAGCGTATTCCGATACACTAGCGAATCCATTAGCAAAGTCAGAAGCACCCGCATATATGACGGGAATAACAATCGCCCCTGTTGTATCAATAAAGCCGTATTGCGAATTATATCGCACTCGCGCAAGACCGTTGTTAATCGCCCCGATAGAATCGAATTGAGACAATGCCCCGCTTGAAACTAATTCGTCAAACGCGTTTATATTATTGCTATCAACCGCCCACCGCACCATTGACGAATTAAATTCAGTGGGCAATATTTCATTGCCAAACGTATCAATCAAACCCCATTGCCCATTCAGAGAAACCATAGCAAAC
>WQVV01000051.1 GCA_009785665.1 Defluviitaleaceae bacterium | reverse complement strand
CGCTTACATTTCCTCGTTGGGTTGGTAGCATATGCTTCATCCTGTTGTATTGCTCTACTGTTATCTTCATTGCCAAATTTTATCACATCTTGTTAGTTTTTTATAGTGGCAACACTCCCTAAGCGTCAAATAGAGGCGCGTCTGTACAGAGGCCGACGAGAAGCGTATACGCTTCTCGTCGGCCTCTGTACAGACGCGCCTCTATTTGACGCTTACACATGTTCCGAATGTTTTCTGGAATAAATAGTTTGATAAGCTTGGACGTTTCCAACTTTAATACAGGCAATGTGACGAATATGTCTGGGATGTTTGAAATGCATCAGCTTACTGCGCTTGACTTATCTGGCTTTGACACGCGCAACGTAATTGCTATGGACAATATGCTTGGCGGTTTAACTTTTGGTTTTACAAGTCACCTAAATCGGCTTGCATTTGGTGAGCATTTCCATTTTGTTTGGAATATCGGGATGCCTTTCGTGCCAACAAACGACACATTTACTGGCTATTGGCGAAATGTTGGCACTGGTACGGTAAACAACCCACAAGGTGAATACATTTTCACATCTGTTGCATTAGTGGAGAATTTTGATGGCGCAACAATGGCAGATACATGGGTTTGGCAAACGGTTGCTAATGCGAATTTCACTGAATCCATGCCAACGCCTGTAATCCGCGCTGAAAATGGCAGGCTGCATGTAGAATATGCCGCCATACCTACTGGAGCGAGTGTTGCGAATATAAGGCATGAATTTTTTCTTGATAACGACTTGATAACGACATCGCCATCTGGCGGCGGAACTACACATTTCTACAACTACAATTTGTTAAATGTGTTTGGGCGAAATCACTTTACAGCAGGTGAAACATATGCAATAAGGGTTCGAGTAATAGACGCAAGTGGTGAATTTTTGCCAAGCGAGTTCAGCAACACGGCTCTTTATACTCCACGTCAATTTCCGACACCAATCATTAGCTTGTCAGACGGAATTATTACCGTTACGGATGAACTTCTTGCAGACGGAAACGCATGGATTTACTTGAATGGTATACGAACTGGGATTGTTGCAAGAGCGACAACAATAGTTAATGGCGTTGCGTGGGATAATACATTCGACTTGTTACACTACGATTCGAGGTTCGTAAATAACGAGAGTAGCTTCACTAACCCAATGATACCTGGTGCAACTTACACCATACAGGTTCGCAGAACCATAACTAACTCGCCATTTCTGTCTAGCGAGTTGAGCAACCCTGTTCAGTTTACGCGACCAAATGGCTACCAACATGAAATCATCTACTCCCCCAATGATATTGCGGTAATAAACGCGATTATTACCAACAATGGTCTTAACGCGACAATTGCAAATCCCGCTGATGGTTCGTTTGTGCCTGCCGATTGGACATTTGCATCGTGGTCTCCACCAACAAGTCATAGGCGCATATCAGAACTGCATTTAGGTTCGCAATCACTGACAGGGAACTTAGATGTACGCGGATTAAATTCTCTAGTGGGTTTGGTTGCATCAAATAACCAACTTACGTCTGTAAATGTGACAGGACTACCCGCGCTAATAAGCCTTGATGTTCGGTATAACAATATGACATCAACGGCAAACGTCATAGGATATAGCAATCCACCTACAACCAATTTCCAGTTCGTGCCGCAAAACGCCATACCCGAAACTGGTGGCGGCGGTGGTTATACACCGCAAGAAACACCAGAACAACCAGCAGATACCACGACAACCGAAACGGGAGAAACAGGGGAAATACTCGACCTAATTGAAGACCCTGTATCGGAAGTTGACCCGTTAAGCCCAGAAGCACTCGACACAATAACAGATGCAGACAGTGCTGTTGACGCGGCTCAAAACGCCGTAGACCATCTGCTTGGAGATGACGTAACACTAACCAGTGATGACTTGGATTTGCTTGCGCAATTTCTTGAAAACGCAATAGCACGCGCCGCAAGTATGGAAATTGACGGCAATCTAATCATAGTCAATCGTCCCAACGTGGAAGCATTGCAAGACACAGCGCAGGAAGTGGTTGAGCAAGTGGAAGCTATGTTGGAAGCCTACGATATAGAGCTAAATCGCTACCTTAACACAAACGTATTCTTTGTTACCACCGATTTTGCGCAGGTTGATGTTCGCGTTGAACCTTCCGCCATGCTGACAGATGTAGACCAAGTATGGATTAGAACCCCATATTACGGGCTTTCGTTCAGTATGGAGTTTATCGAAAACAATGCTCACTCGCCTCTGTATATCCACATAACCAGCGAAAACGGGGACTTTACAGCACAATACACACTGCCGGCAACTCTTGGTGTTGGAATTGGAATCTTAAACAGTCCTGTACTGAACGCTCCAATCCCACAAAACAGGCAAAGATTACAGGCTTATAGAATTGAATTTAGTCGTCCAGTTTCTGAACCTGTAAGAGTTTCAGTACCTCCTGTTGCAGGCGACCGTACTTTCCAGACATTAAAGAGCGATGACGGAAGGGTTGTAAGTAGCCGATACAATCAAGTTACTGGTTTCATTGACGCAAGAGTGCAACACAGCGGAAGATATGTAGTAGTCGAGAATCAAGTAGACTTCACTGATATTCTTCATCGTTCGGCAGAAATGCAAAACGCCATTCGTGTGTTAGCATCTCAAGGAATACTGGAAGGCGTTGCGCCGTTACAGTTTTCCCCCGATGACCCAATAAACCGCGCTCAATTTGCCGCTATCGTAGTACGTATGTTGGGTATTCATGATGAAAATGCAGACGGTGGTTTTGTTGATGTTTCGCGAAACGACTGGTTTTTCAGCTTTGCAGGCAGTGCCAGACAACATGGTCTTATGGAAGGCACAGGAAATAATGTATTCAGTCCAACTATGAACATGCCCAACGAGCAGTTGGTTGTACTAGGCGCACGCATTTTGCGCACCGAAGCCCGTTTCCGCACACCTGCAAATCCGCAACAAGAGTTGCAACAACGATTTACAGATGCAAACGAATTAGCAAATTGGAGCGTAGACGACCTTGCATTGGCGGCTCGCGAAAACTTGATAGTACCCCGCGCTGATGGACGTTTCGCACCACGCGATACAATAACTCGCGGTGATGCGGCTTTAATGCTGTATCGTGTATACAGACGAATATGGTAGTTTTCCCTACTGAATCTTGAATCAAGTGGTGTCTGCCAATATAAAGGTACAGCAAATATAGACGAACGTGATTAAACAGAGTAAAAGGTGGTGCATTGGGAAAAACACCAATGCACCATCCTACCCTTGACTCCGTTTATATTCATGGCGTTCCTTATTTAACATAAACCTTCATTTGTAATCTCGTCTATCGCCAAGTTTGCAATCATTATGTTCTTCATTGTGAATCGCGCAGACATATCTCGGTTTTTAAATCTGCGTTCAAGCAATGCAATTGTCTTTGTTGAGTGTGTTACGGCAAAATCGTACCACAACAGTATATTCATTCCCAATATGATGCTGTTTTCAAAGTTTGGGTGTACTTCTCCGACAGCTACTCGCACACTGCCAAGGTTGACACCGCCTATCTCAAAATAGTCAATTATCGTGCTTACGCCTTTGCTTTCTCCGTTTATGCCGATTAGTCTGATGTTTGCAGGGTCTTTGAGCGGGTATGCTAGACGTTCAAAAAGTCTGTGAGATATGGTTGTCATGGTACAACCAGGGTCAAATACCGCATTGTAAGGAAATACGCTTTCTTTCCCGTGTGCTTTCAACATAACCGTAGTTATAAGTTTTGTTGACTGTACGCGAAAAGCAGTTTTAATCATCTACTGTCACCACCTGCAATACGCCCCCTGTATATCCGAAGTCCGTTAGTGTTATGAATGTATACATACCGAGATTGTGGGTATCGGATTCAATGAAATGCATCACTTCGCCCGTTAAATCAGCAAGACTTTTGTTATAGCCCCACACCTCACCACCTTCGGGTAGTGTGATGTTGCCAATGCAGTTTGCCATGAATACACAATAACCATCATATTTTCTCTCAATTTCTTCCCATGTTTCATATACAGGATTTTCAATTAACATCACGAAACACCTTCCATAAACAATTGTAAAATTGTAAGTGTGCTATCAACGTAGAATACTTGATTTAATGATGTTTTGCAATATTGTTTAGAAATTTTGTCGTTTGTGATTGTTGATTCTACTGATGATTCCCGATAAAACAACATAACGTGAGGGATTTCATCTTGGAATATATTGATGCAGTAATGCGTCCAAATCCTCGGAATTGGAGGTGATAAATTATATTGCAACATGGTTGCATTGGAAAGGAGTCGATTTTATTAGAGAAGCGAGGAGAAGAGAAAATGAAAGCACTTAAAATCTGTTACAAAGACATAGCTTTCTTGCTAGTGCTTGTTTTGACATTAAACATTGTGACTGTTCCGTTATCAGTGGCGGCGAACGTGTCACCAAATGAGGCGTATTCTCTGGAACATATTCTGCCTGTCACTGCAAGTATAATTCCTTTTGCAAATGGCGAATTTACAAGTCCTGCGGCTATACGCCCCAGTCACGTTTCGGGACTTATTCGCCCAAATGATGATGCATTAAACTATCAACTACTCTTTGATGCGGCATTCATTGCCAACGTTCCTGCACCGGTAGGTGGAAGCTTGGCTCTGCAATTTGAAGTTAGCGGGGAAAATGCGGGTTTCCGTATTTTCAGACAGAATGGTGTTGTAGTTGTGACAGATTCAAACGATGGGATTGTTCGTGACACCAACTCGCGCACTTGGCCTACATCAGTAGTGCCTAGCTGGGCTGAACGGTATACAGGCGTTGCTGGGAATTTAGCGTTTAGACTGGAAACTGGTGATCAGTTCAGTGTTAATGGTGCATATCTTCCACATGGTACACCTTTGCACTCAACTCTTGTCGCGCCTGGGTTTGGAGGAGTCATAGATGGCACTACCCTCGCAGATGCTGTTATTTCTGCCGTTACGGGGGAATTTGTTTTAAGTGGTGCGTTTACGAATGGTTTAAGGCGGCGCATGATGGGTGACAACGGTTTCAGTGTTGCCGATACTTTACATGCACATGCTCGTGGTTATGACACTTCGCAGATGGAACACTGGACGACTGCTACAGTGTCGCTAGAAAGCATAATGGTTAATGGTGCTGTTCCCGCATATGATGGCTGGATTAGGGCACAGTTACCTATAGCCGTTCCTAATCCCAATTCAAATGTTATTGTAAGGCTCATTGCTATAGCGCAAGACGGAACAGAAAGCGTAATGCGTGGGTTTACGACCCCTGATTTAGCTGGGCCTCATGCCAATGGTGTGCGCATTGAATCTGTCGGAGATGCGGAAGTGGTGAATAATATTGTGACTTTGTCCACCATTCGCATTACAGAAGATATTCCGAGCTTGTTTGTGAACATGCCAAGTGGCGCATGGTCAGCAGGCGTAGTCGGGTCGCCAGGAGAGCTTGCACATCATATCGTTCGCGTAGTTGCGCAGGAAGGATTCAGATTCACAGATAACCAAGTGTATTTAAGCGGAAGCACTGTTATCTGGCCTACACCCGAAGGAAGCAATCCATTGGCGCAGCAACTTAGTATTCTTGGTATGTGGCTTAATCCTAACACCAACAGGCATGAAATATATCTGCATTTAGCACTTCCCGCCAGACAAAATGGCTTTCTTTCACTCACCAGCAGAGCGTTTGTGGACATTAACGGTCTGGTTTTATCCACTGTTGACGGCTCGCAAGCGGGAAACGATGTTGCATTAGATATATGGATAGGTACAACCAACGGCAGTAGAAATAACCAATGGGCAACTGGCACGGCTAACCCCGTTGCTGTAGCTGGCAATGCAACATGGTCTCCCAATAACCCCAGACAAGGAAACGCGGAAATATTCCTTCTTGGGGACACACTGCCAGATGGAACTGTTCGCGAAACACGTTTCGGCTGGTTTGGAGAAAACGATGCCCCTGGCTCAATGATTCCCAGTGGTGTACCTGGTTGGCGACAAGGTTCTTGGAGCATAGACAATCTGGCTGTTGCTGGCTTTGCACCCATAACAGGTCGAATTCCATTTGACGGCAGGTACTATCAACTGTTTGAAGCTGGTGTGAGTTGGTATGAGGCACAAGCTTATGCAGAAAGCATTGGTGGACATCTTGCTACAATAACAAGCCCTGCGGAACAAGCGTTTATCGAAACTTTGATTGCGCAAGGCAGTAGGAACGTTTATTGGCTTGGAGGCTACAGAACTTCGCAAACCGAATTTAATTGGCTTACGGGAGAGGACACAAGCTTTTCCAACTGGGCACCTGGTTCGCACAATTTTAGCGGCGATAACTATGCAATGATGATTTATCGCAATGAACTTGCATCTGCGGGTTGGTTATCAAACATGTGGGATTCTATTCCGCCTGCCGCATTCGATTGGGGATTCCATAATCTCAGATATTTAGGCTTTATAGTCGAGTGGACAGATGAAACCCCGCCCGAAATAATTTTTTCGCCTAACGACATAGCTGTAATAAACGCAATCATTGCCAACAATGGTCTTAACGCAACAATAGCAAATCCTGCCGATGGTTCTTTTGTTCCGTCCGACTGGACATTTGTTACTTGGTCACAAAACCCACGCATAACAGAATTGAGGTTAAATTCTCAATTGCTTACGGGAATCTTGGACGTTAGAGGGCTAGATGCGTTGACATTTTTAGATGCATCAAACAACCAACTAACGTCTGTAAATGTGACAGGGCTTCCTGCATTAGTAAACCTTGACGTTCGGCATAACAACATGACATCAACGATAAACGTCATCGGACTTAATAATCCGCCCACAAGCAACTTTTTGTTTGAGCCGCAGAATATCGTACCAGATACAGGCGGAGGAGGAGGCGATACGCCACAAGAAACGCCAAACCAACCAGCCGACACAACAACAGGAGCAGGAGAAACATATGACCCAATCGAAGACCCTGTACCAGAAATTGACCCGTTAAGCCCAGAAGCACTCGACACAATAACAGATGCAGAAAGTGCTGTAGCCGCGGCTCAAAACGCCGTAGACCATCTGATTGGGGATGACACAACACTAACGGCTGATGATTTAGATTTACTGGCGCAATTTCTTGAAAACGCAATTGCACGCGCCGCAAGCATGGAAATCGACGGCAATCTAATCATAGTCAATCGTCCAAACGTGGAAGCACTACAAGACACGGCACAAGAAGTGGTTGAATACATTGAAGCACTCTTGGAAGCCTACGACATAGAGCTAAATCGCTATCTTAACACAAATGTATTTTTTGTAACCACTGATTTTGCGCAAGTTGATGTTCGCGTTGAACCTTCCGCCATGCTGACTGATGTAGACCAAGTATGGATTAGAACCCCGTATTACGGGCTGTCATTCAGTATGGAGTTTATCGAAAACAATGCCCACACCCCATTGTATATACACATAACAAGTGACAACGGGGACTTCACAGCACAATACACACTTCCGCCAACTCTCGGCGCAGGAATCGGAATCCTTGGATTAAGCAGTGTTGCGCTAAATTCTCCTATTCAAGAAAGAAATCCGAGAGTACAATCTTACAGGATTGAGTTCAGTCGTCCCATTTCTGAACCCGTAAGAGTTTCAGTACCTCCCGTTGTCGGCGACCGAACATTCCAAACGTTACAGAGAGATGACGGTACGGCTATCAGTAGCAGATACAATCAAGTTACTGGCTTGCTTGATGCAAGAGTGCAACACAGCGGGACTTATGTGGTAGTTGAAAACCGCGTTGATTTCACGGATATTCTTCATCGTTCGACGGAAATGCAACATGCCATTCGTGTATTGGCTTCTCAAGGAATACTGGAAGGTGTTGCGCCATTACAATTTTCCCCAGACGACTCAATAAATCGCGCTCAGTTTGCCGCAATCATAGTACGCATGTTGGGTATTCATGATGAAAATGCAGACGGTGGTTTCACTGATGTTTCGCGGAACGATTGGTTTTTCAGCTTTGCAGGCAGTGCCAGACAGCATGGACTTATGGAGGGTACGGGAAATAATGTATTCAGCCCAAATATGAACATGCCCAACGAGCAACTGGTGGCATTAGGCGCACGTATTTTGCGTACCGAAGCCCGATTCCGCACTCCTGCAAACCCGCAACAAGAATTACAACGTTTTACGGATACAAACGAATTGGCAAGTTGGAGTATAGACGACCTTGCCTTGGCGGCTCGCGAAAACTTAATTGTACCCCGCGCTGACGGACGTTTCGCGCCACGCGATACAATAACGCGTGGCGATGCCGCTCTTATGCTTTATCGTGTATATAGGCGGATATGGTAGTACCACAACAATTTAACCAATAACTGCAACGAGTGCCAAGTAAGATAACTTGCTTGGCATTTGTTGTATTTACGGGCGATTGTCTGCAACTCAATGTACGACAACAATTACATGAAGGAGTTATTATTTTGCGAAAATCATTTTTTAAGTGTGTAGCATTGTTTCTTGTTTTGGTGACTGTATCAAATGTATTCGTTACACAATTATGGGCAGATGATGACGATACATCTGAACCTTACGGAAGCGCGACAGTCAATCACCAACATGCGGAAGTTGGAACGCCGATAATCATTACGGTATCGGACATTGAAAATGCAGAATGGGTGGAGATTCTAACACGCTCTGAAGGATTAGACATACAGATTCACAGTATACTAAATCCAAGCGAAACGATAACTCATCAATTCACGCCAATGAGTACAGCTATCAATGCCATAGTGGTAAGAGTACACGGTGCAGACAATCAATATATACAGACAATTGTAGACCTTGTCGTAACCGAGACACCAATTCTGATTCCTGCTCCAACGCCAATTTCCACGCCAACACCTACGCCCATACCTACACCACCTACAATGCTAACCCCAACACCCCCTCCAGTAATCATTTCTCGATTACAACCAGAAGCAATTAATGAAATTACAGACACTGAAAGCGCGTTAAATGTAGTTGAAAATGCGCTTCTGAATTTGCATTCACATTTTGACATTGAGCCTTCACCCGAGCGTGACCGCTACAATGCCGAGCGTAAAGCCAAGCGATTAGAAAATCCAAGCAAAGGCAGAAATGAACACAGCAAATAAAATAGGGGGAGCAAATTAACTCCCCCTTGACTGTAGCTAAGTCACATAATCACGCTACAACAGCGCAATTATCGGAAATGCTTATTATCTTCAATTACTCCTGTTTATATTGCAATCCCATTTCACTCCCTTGTTTACCTCCTATGCTCCAATTTTCAAGAGGAGGCTCAATAATTATTATGAAAACGTCTGGTGGTGTAATTTGAAGCCGCTCACCTAACAATCGTGTAATCTCAGTTATGGTATTCTTTTTCATTTCGGTACTTCGCCCCGGCAAAAGCGTCACTTCAATCAACGTGAATTTTTCTGTTTTCCCAGAATTAGGTGAGCGTTCAAAGTAATAATCCTCTAATTCATACAAGCGTTGATTGCGGTCATTGTCAGGAATGGACAGTCCGTTTACAAGTCCATCGTGAACTGCCTGCAATAGTGCCATTTTATAATCTTTTCTGTGACTTTTTGATATCTCTATTCGTACTAATGGCATAAAAAATCCTCCCGCTCAAAATATAAATATTTCTATCACAATCAGAAATCTCTGTACTGCGAACAAAACAATTCCTATGCACAGTATAGCATACGATTGATTTATGTTCAAAAAAAATACTTACAATACTTACATTGAGGGTATTGCGTTATTTGCACCCCCATACAGTATAATTAAGCTAAATCCAAAAACCCAGTAATAATCAGGGGTTGAAGGGGTTTAGCTTTTCTTTTTCCAGCACCACAATGAGCGACTACGAGGTTAAAAATCTGTCGGGAAATAGGCGGAAATGAAGCCGCTTTTCGCAAAAGCTAAAATTTTTCCTTGCAGAAAACCCCATATAAGAGCGTATCTGTTTTTTCTAATATGCTCTTGATGCGAACTATTTTATTACGGAGGTGGTGAAATTGTCTATACCGAAACCATCAAACGCCCCTCATGCGAGTGAGAGCATCGTCCATATCCCATTGGACGAATTGCACCCACCGGACTTTCAGCCGTTCCAGCTAAAAGATGATGATTCTATGCTCAAACTTGCAGAAAACATCAAGGAAAACGGTGTTTTAGTGCCGGGGATTATTCGTAGCCGTCATGCCGGGGGCTATGAGCTTGTAGTAGGCAACCGAAGAAAAAGAGCTTGTGAGTTGGCGGGAGAATCCACAATGCCGACAATCATCCGCGAAATGGATGATGATACCGCGGCAATTGTGTAAGCGTCAAATAGAGGCGCGTCTGTACAGAGGCCGACGAGAAGCGTATACGCTTCTCGTCCGCCTCTGTACAGACGCGACTCTATTTGACGCTTACAATGCAAGCGAGCAACTAGCTTGCATAAACCAGAGAACCGCCGTGTACTGAACGGTACGCACGGTGGTGTGGGAGGTCGGCTACTCAACTAATGGGTAGCCTCCTACCCGATTTTTAGGAGAAAGGTGGAGCTAACGTGAAATTTGAAATTAACAAGGAATTTGTGAATCGACGCGCAGGGGCAAACAAGTACACATACAGCTATTACTATAAAGGCAGGTGACACCATGCAAAACAAACAGGGGTTTATTCCCAAGCGTTACAGACAACCGGAGCGTTACGAAATGATATTTTCCAGTTGGTGTGCGGTTTATACCCATCCCAAAACAGGCGTTAAATACCATGTGCAGATGTGTCCAAATATATTATCAACTTCCAAGTTGGTCGCATCACACATCAAAGTGTTGCGGCAGGACAAAGATTGCAGACGTTCAGTTAGTGAACACCTGAAAACAATAAAAGCCGCCGTAGCCGTAATTGAGAAATTACTGTTCAGCGAAGATGAAAGGGGTTCGTAAACATGAACCAAACTTGCCGACATTGTAGCCGAAAAAACAAGGCGGCATAAAGTAGCCATCACAGGCATGTACCATTCATTCAACTGTATAATTATGGGCATACAGGCGACATTCGCGAAGCAATCACCAGCGGGGCTACGTATGGTGAACACATGCTCAAGTTGCCCTGCGACAAGAACGGCGGCTATCCCCACGGCGTAGAAGAAGTAGGCTTGTTGTGGGAACTGCTACCTGCGTAACCCTCGTACACGACCCCTCTCCAATCATGGGTGAGGGGTTTATTATTTATGCCGATAGCGCAGACTACGCCCTCGCGGTACACAAAACGCTGTAAAAACCAGCGTACTTGTGCTAAACTAATATAAAGAGGTGCAGATATGGCTGAATTAAATCAAAAAAAGCGACCGATACAATTAAAATCGCCCGATAAGCAATACACAATACCATACGACGACGTAAACGGCTCGGATATATTCGATATGCTCAAGCATATGGCGAATTTCAATAATATGTCACGACACCTGCATAACGATAACATTGAAACTTACAAGCGGTTCTTCGAGAAGCTATACGCAAAATACAAAGTATTTCTGTACAGGTGGCTAAGAAAAAACTGGGATTCTTTGAGCGAAGAAAGGCAAAATTTCGCAAAGCCCTATTACCGCAAAGGAAGGATGGTCTTATGAACAGCTCTATAAAAGACGCAATAACCATGAGGGCATTGATAGAGGTAGACAATCTGTATGCGTTGGAAGAAAACCGCTCCGACGGTAAAATCAAGCTCAATGTAATAGGTGGCTTCGCACTGATGCTGAACAACATCCGAAAAGATATGACTGAATACACAGACATAGACTATGTAGGCGGTGAACTCCCAGAAAATCTCCAAAAAATCATAAAAAACGTAGGTATAAAGCATGGTCTGGATGTGAACTGGATAAACAATGATGCGTTGCTCGAAGGCTCATCGCTGGAAGACTTGGAAATCACAACGGGCAAATTAAACTTCGCCCCTACAAAAGTAGAACTCAACTGCTTTGAGGTTCACTCGCTCTGTAACCAAGATTTAATCAGACTGAAAATGATGGCGATAGATACAACGTACATGACGTTGGAAGCAGGCGAGACTTTCACCCGGATGAAAGACTTTTCCGACGTTAAATTGCTGATGGAGCAACTGAATATAGATATTCCTGCGCTGAAGAAAATGACTTCTGATTACGTATTAGAACCTGTTGTCTACGACATAGTGGATATGTACAACAAGACGGGTGAAGTTGTCATTGAAAGCGTAGTAAACTAAACACCCGCTGGAGAGAAAATCCCAACCAGATAAAAGATTTGCAAGAAAAATCTAAAATCAATCGTGAAAAGAGGTGTACAGGCATGACCAACACATATAAATATCAACCACAGGATTTTACCAGAATACTGAGCCTTTCGGAAGACTTAGCAGAGTTCTACAAATGTTATGAGGATTGCCAAAAAGACAATACTCAGAGTAAAAGATTTGC
Source organism: Defluviitaleaceae bacterium (assembly GCA_009785665.1). GTDB lineage: Bacteria > Bacillota > Clostridia > Lachnospirales > WQUN01 > WQVC01. The sequence goes on along the minus strand of WQVV01000051.1, from coordinate 2,343 downwards.
ATTTGAACGAGCTGGGGACGCAATAGGCTTTACAATCAAGCACAGGATGGTGGAAGGCTCTATTACACCCCCATTTGCGGATGAATTAAACGAGTATTTAGGAGGGTTGTTGCATGATTGACTTTAACAAAAGCATTGAGGTGCCCAGCACATTTGGCGGCTCAGAAAAAAAGATGGCTGTTGAATACGAAAACAATGTGTATATGTTAAAATTCCCAGACCCGATAAGACAGAAAAAGAACGTGTTAAGCTACATGAACAACCAATACTCCGAGTCCATCGGATGCCGCATATTTCAATCCTGCGGCTTTGATACCCAAGAAACCGCACTGGGCATCTATATAGATGAAAAAGGTAAAACAAAGACTGTAGTTGGATGCAAAGATTTTACGCAAAATGGTAGCACGCTGCATGAGTTTTCCAAAATTGGTAACGCCATAGTCAGTTCGGACGCTAAATTTAAGACACACATAGAAGATGTGCATTTGATAATAGACCACAGCAAACTTATTACGGACAAGGAGCAAATACGAGATAGATTCTGGGATATGTTCGTTGTAGATGCTCTAATCGGAAATGCAGACAGGCATCTTGACAACTGGGGATTACTGCGAAAAAACAACAAATTACAATTTGCCCCTATATATGATTGCGGTTCATCGCTAAGTGCTACAAAACATGATGGGCGAATGGAAGAACTGATGGCGAACCCCACAGAATTAAAAAATGAGGAATACAACACAACTTCATGCTATCACATGGATGGCAAGAAAATTCGCTATCACGAAATCTTTAAGAACCCTCCAAAAGAATTACAAGAAGCCATCAAACGCACAGTTCCCAAAATAGATATGGATAAAATACACGCCATCATTGACGACACACCCGAAATGTCCGATGTTAGAAAAAAGTATATGAAAACCGCTGTATCCCTAAGATACGACCAAATACTTCTGCCTGCGTACAAAAAATAATCCCTATAGACTCACATAGAACTCCTCTCCCAAACCACGGGTGAGGGGTTCTCTTTTTTACTGGCAAACAGCCCGCATTAGCGGAGTTGGCGAAGCCAACGTAGCGTTTTGCGGTAGAGAGAGGGGCTGTATCATCATACTGATTCATTCGTGCGGTTTCCCTTCATCATGTTGCGCCGCTTGTCCATTATGCTCCTGCCAAATTCCGTCACCATCAGGGGCAAAACCTTGATATGCCGTCACTTTCTTTGCCACCTTCTTAGGCGGTCTACCAGCACGCCTTGGTTTCCCCATCGACGGGTTCGCTCGACACGTTACGTCCATGTATCCATCCTGTGCTATTGCATCCTTGATTAGTACGCGCAACGAAAACGACACGTTGGTTTGGTTTTTAAGCCACTCTAATACAGCAGTATCGGCAGTTGGGATTGATATACGGAATCTTTTATTATTGTCCTCGTCCTTCGACATATTTGATGCACCTCATTATATTTGATATTAACATTTTATACGTTCATTCATGCAGTGGAATCCTGCGTCTGTACTGACCTTGAGTATACATAATAATTAAGCCCAATACAAGCCCATTTGGGCTTAAATTATTTCAGTGACTGGCACTGGCACACAGCCTTATTGAATTCAAATTGCGCCCATTTGGGCTCAATTGTTTGCATTTGTTTCCCTAATTAACATCAAAGCATCTTGAATCACACGCAAAAACAAGCATGTTTCAATAATTTTGCTGCTTTTTTACTGTCAATTTCAAGAAATTGGGCCGCAAGTGGGCTGTATTATTATTGTTGTTGTTTAGATTGGTGCTGGGGTACAGTTTAATCAGCCCAGATTAAGCCCACTATAAGCCCAATTGAGCTTAATTATCCAACGCAAGGAAAAGGCGTGGAAGCCTTGAATTTGCTTGATTTTCTGCTTGACTTTGCTGGCGATTTTATGATAAAATATTAGATAAGAATTACAGCAAATAGCGGTTAGATTTTCTGTGAAATTTAAGAATCTAAAAGCACACAAAAAAGAAATGAGAGGGTGATGCACTATGACTAAAGTATCAAACGACCGTAGTAAAGAACGCACATATGGATTCCTTGTGCGCGAAAACTTTAAGACCATCGAAGAAGTCTATAAGGAGAGAGAAAGTCTTAAATGGATTCTTGAGGATTTCGTGGCAGCAGATGCCAGTTATAGAAAAGAAAAAGAAAAAGCCTTTGCTGAGTTCATGGACGAATTTATAAAAGGGGAGACAAGTCTATTTAGGCGTATCATAGGCGTATCATAGGCGTATCATAGGCGTATCATAGGCGTATCATAGGCGTATCATAGGCGTATCATAGGCGTATCATAGGCGTATCATAGG
>WQVV01000050.1 GCA_009785665.1 Defluviitaleaceae bacterium | reverse complement strand
TTGCCAATAGTATATAGTCCGTTCACGACACAACCCCTTCCAAAAACTTCGTTATCTTTCATGGCCATAATCATACTCTAAACCATGGAGTACCTCCAAGGTCAAGAGGTTTTATAAAAAAAATAAAAAATTTTTTCAAATAGGGCGTGTTCCCACTACGGAATTGGCACGATTTTTGCGGCAATTTTGTGCCAATCAAGGAGGGTTTCGCGCCGCGTCCCAGAGGGACGCAAGCGAAATCCCGACGCAGAGTGGCGCGAAATTGACCAAAAAGCGTACCAATTCCGTAGTGGGAACACGCCCTAAATAAAACCCTTGAACCAAACCAAAACTCATGACTATTACAAGGTGTAAGGATTTACGAAAGGAGGGCTAATTTTGGCACTATTGCGCGTAATAGAAACCAATGAAAGATGCGAACCAGCCCGTACCATAACAGAGGACTTGGTAAGCGAATACGGCGAAGCTGTGTACAAGTTTTGTCGAAGTTTAACCTACACAAAAGAAGACGCAGACGATTTATTTCAAGAGACATATGTAAAAGCGTTTGGGCAAATGGCAAAGATGAAGGAAAATCCGCAAGGATTTCTATTTTCAACCGCGCTGTATCTGTGGAAAAGCTGGAAGCGCAAGTATGCTCGACGCAATCGACTTGCACCCCAAGAACAATTGGACGACATGACGGCAAGTAGTATCGACATTGAGGGAAGCTACGTATCAGAAGAGATTCAGCGCGCCGTGCGCACGCTTGTGAACGATTTACCCGAAAAATTCAGAATCCCAATAGTTTTATACTACACGGTAGAACTAAGCGTGTCGGATATATCATCAGCATTAAAAATCCCAGAAGGTACGGTAAAAAGCCGTTTGCACAAGGCAAGAAGCCTCATTGAGAAAGGACTGGTCAAGAATGGATACGAAAAATAAGCACTCGTTAAATGTAGACGCTCTTCTCCGTGAATCAATGAGAACAGCGGATAAACCTGATGCAGCATTACTGCAAAAAGTAAAATTCAAGCTATCAATGGAGGAAAATATGCAAAAAAAATATGAACACGTAAAAAGCGGAGGACACATCTTTACAAAAGTGGCAATGTTTATTGCCGCAACGATTGCACTAACAGTGACAGTGCTTGGCGTAGGAATTTACTTGGGAAGCTTCGACCACCTAAGAAGAATCATAGGCGACGACCATGCCGATTTACTACAGCCATTAGGAATAACAATGGAAGCAACTACACTTGAAGTGGTTACAGACAGCGGCATACACGTAGAACTTGTGGCGGTTGGTGTTTTCGACAACATAGTAGATGTTTACGTCACGCTGGAAGATTTAAGAGGAAAGCGTTTTGCCAATCTTCCAGATGAAGGTTTTAGGATTATACAAAGGCTTTTTTCAATGGAAGTGGGTAGTTTCGGCGGTGGTACAGAAATTCTATATCGTAGCGACGATGGCAGAATTTTAACATTTAGAAGTCGTACAGCTTTTTCGCAGTCGGTTGAAGGCATGAGATTGCAGTACTCATTAATAGGAATCCAATACAACATGGTTGATTATTTTGATTTGGACGTGGATATACGTTTAGACGATGCTGTTCCGCAGCCTTCAATTCTTTTTATAGCTAACGAAAATCCAATGCTTGGTGGTGGCGGATTCCCAGACGAGTATTATATGCAAGTAGCCGAAAAATTGCAGGCAGAAGGCGTAGCTGTTTTGCAACCACATTTGCATAACATATCTCTTGGAATGGAAGGGATTAACGCCTATATCTCAAGCATAGGAATCATCGAAAACAGGTTGCATATACAACTACATGAGCCGTTCCCATACAGAGGTACTCCGTGGTCAAATTTATGGCTTCGTAATGTTAATCATGAAATGGGAAGTACTCGTCACTTGCGTTTTGATTTTGGTATAGACAGCTACGGCAATGCAGTTTCACTTGGCCCTATAATGTCCTTTGATGAAGCAGGAGTACCAACAAACCGCGTTTCCATATACACCGAGTATGTATTTGAACTGGATTTAGAACAGCTTTCAAACTACAAGCTAAGTGGAAATTTCCGCAATGCAGACGAAATAATGCTATTGTGGCTTGCAAATTTCGAGGTGCAAAACAGCGGAAACATAATTGTAGATGAACTTTCCCTTCGCTTGGAAACTTGCACCCTAACAGGAATCAGAATAAATCCCTTCTTTGTAAATCTATTAATCGAAGTTGACCGAACGTTATTTAGCACCGACTTAGTACGGACATTGTATCGTCCCGAAATAATTATAAACACCCACAACGGCGCGATTCATCTTAACCCCGCAGATGCAACACTAGGCGGCTTTGAAGGTCTTGGTGAACGTGGTATTAATGGTTTTGTTTACCTTTTCTATCCCATAGGCGTTGACCCATTGGATATAAACTCCATCATTTCAATCGAAATTGACGGGGAGATAATAACGATTTCGTAAAAATAGGACTAACGCGAAAAACCCTTGAAAATACTGGTTTGCCGCGTTAGTCCTATTTTTTACGTTCTAACATTATTAATATCGTTTTTAATTCCATCAATGAGTTTTATCATACATCTTACGGTTTTAGCATTAGGTGCATAAATCCCCAAAAAACTTCCGCAGAGATTGTTAAATTCTCTTCCTAGAATAACTTTGTTAATTCCAGGACTACATTCACCGCAACCAGTTATTTCGCAAGGTCGAACATTTGCCCATATAATTTCTTTTTCTTCAGTTGACCAAGAATCAGCGACGCTTGGCAAAACATTCCAAAACGTATCAAAACTTGTTGTTCCGTCGTCATTGATTTCGATGTTTATAGTGCATAACTCAACATCCTTATATTTAGGATGCCAAAAATAATTGTCTGAATCATGAAATACAGCTCCGTTAGCTTTTAAATAATCGACAAATTCCAACGCGTTTTTTTGTACATCTGCTTTCAAGACATTACTAATCGCCTCTTCAATTTTAGTGTACATTGCTTTTTCCTCCCGATAATAGTGATTAGGGCGTGTTGCCACTACGCAAACGGCGTTTATTTTGCTTTTATGGTGATTATAGCACGAGTGCAACCATGCTCAAAATATTTTCCCCATCCCTCTTTACCACATGCTAATTAATCAAGATAGACAACCCCTCTGAAAATTATAACATTATGAATGTTAGAACCTGCGGTCAATAAAATCACGCCGAATTGACAGCAGGTTCTTAGATTCTCGAACTAACATGAATCTCTTGAACTTGAAAACCGAATAAAACTGTGTTTTAATATTGTTGGGTGACGATTAATTTTGTCTGGTTGGGTAGGCGGGAACAGCGTCCCTAAGGTCTTAAGTCTTTTGAACTTAAAATCTCTTGAACTTGAAATGGGTGCGAAATGGACATTATTGACTATTCTAATCGGAGAGGCGTGTTGGTTGCATTTTTGCCTAAAATTCACGCGATTACTAAGGAGAATGTTAGTAAGGATAAGCTTACGCTAATGACCCCGCCAGAGCATTTTGTTACGTGGCAACATAAAATGCGGCGGGTGCTTGTTGATATTAAAAGACGGTTTATTGTTGCAGTTGATGGCGATGTGCTTGCTGGGATTTTCTTTTATCGTTATGGTGATGAGGGAAAAATTTTTATTGAAGATGCACAAACTGCTTGGGCATATCGTAATAACCCTAGGGTTATGGACGGTTTTTTAAAAAAACTGGAGTATGATAAGGCGACTAAGGACGCTACATTTTATGCAAGCGAGCGGATTAAGATTGCGGCAGACCAAGAAATGTTAGCGAAAAGAGGCGCAACGCTTATTACGCATGAAGATGGCTGGGAAAAATTAGGCACGTTTGCGGAGATGGCCACCGCTATAAAACTTCGTTATAATCGGGGTACTTCGAGTGGATAATTTTTTAGAGAACATATTTGTAACTTTAGGCAGGCATGATAATCACATTGCGATTATGACTGTCTATTTATCTTTAGCGACGGCTATTATTCTGTTGCGATTTTTTGCGCATCTGCACTTGCGAGCGGTTCTGCTGGCGTTTAAGCACGAAGCAAAAAAGCCTATTGAGAAAATAGAAGATGTGGGCAAAATTAAGCATTCGCTACTGAAAAAGGCGGCAAATGAGTACGTTCGCGTAGCAAAGAAAGCCGTCACAACCATTCCAACCTCGCAAATTGTTGAGCGCGCAGTGTCTGGGCTGGGCTTCATGGGCTGGAAATATACAGGACTGTTCCCCTTCATTGAGGCAATGGAATTTGGTGTACTTGGAATCGGGTTGGTTCTGGCTGTTATTTTTTCGGAATACGCTTCCGTTTATGGGCTGCTTGGAATTATCATTTTTGTGGCGGTTAGGCTTTTCGCCGCTTTTTTTAATGTAAGACAGGTTCGGGCGCAACTTTCGGATAATATTATTCTTTACTTAGAGCGCGAAATTGGGCGATTCTACGCGACCGATTCGGGCGGCGCGATTCTTCGCCTAAAAAATGACTTGACCGAGGCAATCGACAAGCAGGCGGCCGCGTATACTACTACAATGAATACTATTTCGGCAAAAATGTCGGACACTTTTTCCCAAGTGTCGCAAAGCATGATTGGCGCGGCTGGTTCAATCGGCCCAATAGTGGCCACTGCAATGGACGAAAAATTACTCAACATGAACGAAATGCTAACAAGTACCCTTCACCAATGGCAAGACGCGCTAAAGCAGACCGCAGAAATTCAAAATGCCATAAACAGCGGCGCGGAACGCCTTTCGTTTTCAAGCGCGAAAATTCAATCCGCATCCGACCTTCTGGCAACACATATGCAAGGGCATAGCAACGCCCTTTCAGAACAACTAATCACCCTAGTTTCCGCAATAAGCGAACTAAAACACGGATTGCAAGTTCTATCCGAAAGCCAAGAAGCAGTAGCAACACAATCAGCCTTCATAGAACGCAACCAAAAAGCCCTAGAAACCACCATCGCCTCATACGAAGCTTCGCTACAAACTCTAACCCAATCCATTGGCGACGGCATAGGTACTTTTATAAACCTGCACGCCCAGTCATCCGCTCAAACTATCAATGATGCTATGAAATCCAATCTAAATCAACTAATGAGCCTAATACAATCCAGCCAACACAACAAAAACTAAGGGGCATAGCCGCTCTTCGCCGATTACATGCATTCTAAGCTATATGCACATCTCGAAGCCGTGAACTGTTTCCAAACCCCAAAAAAGGAGCGAATGACATGAATTTTGAAGAAAAAGTTTTATCAACCCTAGACCTCTTAGTATCAGAGGTAGGAGAGGTGAAAACCCGCCTTACAGGCGTAGAAACAGAAGTTGCAGAAGTAAAAATCCGTTTAGCAAAAGTAGAAACAGAAGTCACCGAATTAAAAGACCGAGTAGAAGACCTAGACGAATCCGTCACAGAACTAAAAGACCGAGTAGAAGACCTAAGCGAAACAGTAGCAGTTATAGAGGTAGAGCATGGTCAAAAGCTAGGGGCATTATTCGATGGATATAAGCTGGTATCGGAAGGGTTACAGCGGCTACCAGAGTTTGGCGAAACAATCGAAAAAGTTTCAATGATAGAGAATGTAGTAACAGAGCATTCAAAAACAGTAAACGTAATGAAAGCCGTCGTAGAAACTGTTGTAAAAACGGCAGTATAGGTAGCGGTATAACTTAAAAAAGGAACGGTGAACATGGAAAAATACGAAATGCCACAAGCGATGTTATCAGTAAATGTTGAAGCCGTTTCCATAGAAACGAAAGGAAGCCACAGCGGAGTATTCAAGATAAAGAACACGGGTGGCGATATATTAAAGGGACGGATATTATCGCGGTGTGCGGGGCTTGTTTTTGAGCCAGCGGAATGGGTTGGCAACAGCGCGGAAATTTCATATACATTTAGCGCGGCAGTGGCAGGGCTTGGAATTGGCGAGACAATAGAATCAAAATTTTACATTACGTCCAATGGCGGGGAAGTGGAGATTCCGTTTTCGGCAAAGCTGACAAAAGTGTCAATAACCACAGCAGATGGATATACAATTGCAAACATAGTAGATTTTTACGAATACTCACTTACGCATCCAACGCAAGCACGGCGAATTTTCACGGACAGCGAATTTTTCGTATTGTTAATGTCGCTGGGTTACAAATATATGGAAGTATACGAATCCCTGCATAAGGACGCGAATCGCGAACGCGCAATGGATAATTTTTTTATACTATCAGGATTAAAAGGCAGAACAACTATTTCAATTGACAAGGCAAATGACAAAAATGATAAAAACCCACAAATAATAGAATTTACACAAAAACCAAATAGCACCGACATGCTGCACGGGCATTTTCAAGTAAGGAAATCTGACAAGGGATATGCGGAAGCCCCATTACACACAAATGCCCCATGGTTGACGCTATCATCTGGGAAACTAACGGCGGCGGATTTTGATGAAGAATTTATATCAACAGTAAATTTCAGCATAGACCCAACAAAAATAGGCGGTGGATTTGCGAGAGAGCGAATAATAATAGGAGTAGAAGAAGACGGGAACATTATAGAAATCGTGTACAGACGATTGCCGCCGTTTTCGTTGCGGCTTAACCGCGACACGTATCGGTACGCAGACCGTGGCACTATTGAAGTGGTAAACAACACGGGCGGAAACATGCATATAAATGTGTTCTGCCCAGAAAATTATATAAAGTTTTACACGCAAAGTATTTCTGTTGGGGCGCGTGGCGAACTTGGTTTTGAGGTAAAGTTATCTGCGTTTATGAGCGCGCAAATGTTATTTCGTAAGCTTCCGTTTATGAAAACGACAATCGAAGTCAAAGCTACACGCGGCACGCAAACTTATAAGAAAACTCTTCCAATTACTGTAGGTGAATGGTAAATGATTAACCTTGAAGACCACATAGCAAAACTAGACACTCGCCTGTCGCGTAGGAAAGATGCTTGCGCGGCTATTTCGCTTGCAATGCGCTGTTGGCAAGCGTATCGCTTCTTAGAGCCATCCGACGAAATGAAGGTTTATCTACAAAGGGCGAATCATGCGGTGGTTGCGGCGCATAGGCAGAATCTTGCGCATGTGCGACTGTTCGCGCTAACCATTTTTATTGCGATTGAAGCAAAGCATTACGACAACGCAAACGCAATGCTTGACAAGGCTATGAACTATAAATCTTTTCTGCGTGCTCACGAGCCATTTTATTATGGAGTATTTTGTTTCTTGTACGCGTATCTGGAACTTTGCCAGAAGCGGGCGCGTTCTGCGGCAAAGCATTGGCGTAATTTAACCGAGCATATTACAAAAGATGCATCACCACATTACTATGTAATGCAGGGGCTGTTGCATCTTGCCGCCGAGGAATACCCCGAGGCTTATAGTCATTTAACAGCGGCGTTTCGTGCGGGAGTTAATAGTGTTTTCCTGTACGAAGGGCTTTTTCGGTATTACAAAGTTTCGCACAGCGGCTTTGAGGGAACTAATATCTTGCCCGTGCTAACATACGCGGCATTACGTGGCGCGAATATTTCCGATATAGCGGCGCGATATGCAAACACTCTTTCGGCGGCAATAGCCGAAAACCCCACCGCTGGCGAAAAGTTATACAACATAACAAAATATCCGCCACTTCTATTAAGCATATGCACCAACCGAATCAACAACAAAGACCTATCTGCCGAGGCATACGCTTTCTACCGCGAAGCGGAAAAAAAGCAAATGTTCACGCCAGAATTATTTGGCATGTTAATTCGTGCTGCATATGAAAATAATGTACAAAAAATCAATCACTACCCAATGGAAAAATTTTTGCAATCACTTCCCAGCGAAGGCATTTTGGACACAAAGCTTGCAGTTTACGTGTATCATCATTTGCTAACAGACCCTGCATTGCTAGACCTTTTGCCTGATGCGCAAAGCCGAATTATCCAACTAGGCACACGTTGCCTAGAAGCGGGAATACGTGGACGTGAAGCCAACAGTATCTATCACTACCTATGGGAACGGCTGTGCAAGCTAGGAATAACAGGCGCAGACCGCGACAAAGCCGAGGAAATTTTGCAAGAAAACCTAACGCGCTTTGAATTACGAACCCAAGAAGATTCCCGCGTTCGTTATATATACATCACAGAGCCAGAAAAGCGCGGAATGGCAGTATACGAAATAGCCGACACCCCAATAGAAATAGAAGCCGTAGGAAAAAACGCGGGCTACACTTGTTTGGGCGCAGGTCAACGAACAATCCTAGACGAAGAATTAACAATCCGTCCAATGATAGGGCAAGCAAACGCCGATTTATACCACTACTTCTTCCAAAAAGGCGACCGTAGATTCTACTTGCTTGCGTATTTGTCTAACTATTACTTGAGTTTGGAGACACAACCAACAGAAGCAACGCCAGTTTTTGAAGCATTGTTATTGGAAAAAGCATTAACAAAATCCTATAGAATGCGCGTGTTGGTCGCGCTGGGGCGTTTGCATTACAATGCCGCAAGTTTCGACCAAGCATTGCAATGCTATGGCGAAGTTGACGAAGACGCACTGGACAACGCTTTCATAGAGCAAATTTTATTGGTATATCTGCAAACCCGCGAGTATGCCCGTGCCGCAAAACTTCTGGTATCGAAGCAGGCGTTTATTTCTGATAGTGCGCGGTTTGATGCAATTAACAAGCTCACAACCATTCAGCTAAACCGCGAGGAAATTTCAAAAAAAATAGCTCCCGTTGGTTACAACTTGCTATTGAAAAATTTCTATAGCAAGGATTTAGTAAACCTAGTGCTGGAAAATTTTCAAGCAAGTTACAGCGAATGGGCAACCCTAGCGCAAGTAATAGACGAAGACAACCGAAGCATTCCTAAACTAGACGCTCGCGTATTAGAAGCCGCATTATCTATGTCCAGCTTTGACGAACACGCGCAACGGGCTTTCGCAAGATTACAAAACAGCCCCGACTTCGCCCAGTTGGAAGAGGAATTTGCAGAGTTGGCAACATTCGAGATGCTGGCAAAATCCACACGCCCCCATTACGACGTGCTGGGCTTGTTGGAAAATTTGTACTTTCAAAATCATTCGCGGTATCTTGCGTGGGGGCTTGCAGATGTTTATTTGCGGCATAGCATAACAACCTTTAAATCGGAGGATATTATCCGTGAGGCTCTTTTCGCGCTGGAACATGAAGGCATTTTGCTACCCGTTTTCAAAGACTATAAACCAGCTTCTTCACCTTATATAGAAAAATATCAGCCGTTTTTGTACAAAAGCTTGCCTTCCAAGGACTGTTGGTTGTACTATAAAATTGACGACTCGCCAACATATTTGTCGGTGCCAATGCATTATGTGCGATATGGCATTTATGTCGCGGTAGTGCCAATGTTCTACAACGAGACGCTGACATATTATTTCAGCGAAGAAATGTCATCTGGAAGCATAACCACAAAAGAGGAAATCATTAAAAACTCAAAACCATTCTTGCACGAAAACTTATCTGACCCGTATTATGCAATTAACAACGCAATAATAAACGAATCAATGTTTAAACACGACCAAGTAGAACGGCAAATAACAATCCTTGTAAAAGAACTAAAACCCGTGCGCGCACGATTACTGTAGAATGTAGGAGAGATAACATGAAGGCAGATTTTACACAAATTGAACCATTCATCACAAAAGAGACTCTAAAGCATATTATCGACAATGTGCCAATGCCCTGCCTTTTACGTGATAGTGACTATAACTGGGTGCATTCCAATAAGGAAGTGGATGCGTTGTTTGACATAAAAAAACCAAACCAAGTAAACTATGACGACCTTCAACCGCCATATCAGCCAGACGGTTGCCCCTCGCGCAGTAAATTCCGCACTCTAATGCGCGGTGTGATTGAACAAGGAAATCCCATAACAATAGACTGGTTACATTGTCGCAAAGATTTAGAACTTGTTCCCACGGAGGTGACGCTGGTGCGTGTAGACGTAAGTGGAAAGCCACATATATTAGAGTTCATGCAAGATATGCGCGAATCAACCCAAGCCCGCATTGCCGAACGCATTGCAAAGCAACGTCTTCAAGCTATGATGGATTCCTGTCCCATGGCCTGCGGCATTATTGACGAGCATTTTAACGTACTGGAATGCAACAACGAAGTTGTAAATCTTTTCGGAATACTAAATAAACAATCCTTCATAGAAAGATTTTTTGAACTCTCGCCAGAATACCAGCCAGATGGTCAGCTTTCGCGACGCAAAGCCCTTGATAAGTTGAAACAAACTTTTGAAGCAGGCCGCACCCATTACGAGTGGCTTCATCAAAGCATCTACGGCGAGCAAATCCCCAGCGAGGTGACATTAGTTCGTGTTAATCTAAACGAACAAGACCTAGCAATTATTTATATCCACGACCTAAGAGAAATAAAACGCTCCATAGCTATGATGGAAAAAATGCAGTCAATTGCCTACACCGATGAACTAACAGAGCTTTTCAGCCGCCGATATTTTATGGAAAACGCCAAAACAATTTTGGCAAAAAGCAAGGCAAACAACGACCCCTTCCATTTGATAATGATGGACTTAGACCATTTTAAAGGCATCAACGACACCTACGGCCACCCAATAGGTGACGAAGTTCTGAAAGTAGCCGCAAAACGCATGACCAACGTAACCCGCAAAGACACAATAATAGCACGCTACGGCGGCGAAGAATTTATAGTGCTACTAACCGACCTCTCCTACGAAAGCGCGGTAAAAAATGCCCAACGCATCCAAAAAGTAATGGAAGAATCCCCATTCATGATAAAGGGCATGACCCTTAACGTCACCGTTTCCCTAGGCATAGCCACACTAGAAAACCCCGCCGATTCCCTAGACGAAATAATCCACAACGCCGATATTGCCCTTTACGGCGCGAAACGCACAGGCCGCAACAAAGTAATGGAATACGCCCACGCCAAAGAATTAGAGTGAGAACCTGCGGTCAATAAAATAATGGCGCGGAAACATAGAAAAGCCAGCGATTCAGCTTTTTAAGCTTGAGTCACTGGCTTTAGGTTTTGCTTTTAATGCGGCTTTTGCCGCTTTTTTCTTGCTTAATCCTCTGTGGGCAGGGGTGTAATCTGAAGTATTGCACCTAAATGAATGTTGTTAGGGTTTGTTATATTGTTTACACTCATGATATGTTGCAATGTTGCAGGGTCTCTATTGCCGAAGTAATACATTGCAATATCATTCAAAGTGTCACGTACAACAACTTGGTGTTGAGTGGGTAATGTGGGAAATGTAGGCAATGGGATTGTTTCGCCAGGTAGAGTTGAATTAGGGTCATCTGGTGTGGCGTATGGGTCAAGACCTGCCGCAATTAACATATCTGTTCTCTCACGAACTGTGAGTTGCAACTCGCGTATGTCGCTTTCCAAACCCTGTATTCTATCTTCGCTATAAGCTCGGTTACTGGTTAATTCCGTTTCTAGTGAGGTTATACGTTCCTGCGCATAACTGATATTGCCGTTGGCGGATACCAACTGCACAACCAAAATGATAATAAGTATAAGTACAACAACGGCAGAGCCTATGAATACTAGACGCATAGGGCTAACAGCTTCTGCGTTGCGGTCTGATGGTCTTGAGCGATTCACACGGGCATCACCGCGACTATCGTAGCGGTTTTCCCCTCGATTTGAGGAATTTCTTGGCTCTGGGCGTTCGGGGCGTTTTGGGCGTTCGCGTTCGGGACGTTCTTGGCGAGGGGGTGGATTATTTTGTTTTTGTGCGCGTGATAGCGAAATCAATTCGTCCGAACTATAACGACGGCGGAAAGTGTCCATTAGATTCTCGGAATCTTGGCGGTCTTCTTCTTGCTCTTGCGGCCTGCGTTCCATTGGTACGTTTACGCGCACGGCTGGTTTTGGCGTGGGGTTTTGTCTTCTGCGACTTTCTCTGTCGCTACGGCTTCGTGGCTCGCGTGGGCGTTCGTCTTCGTCTTCGCCTAAAAGGCGTGCTGTCGCTGACTGCCTTCTTGGACGTTCTACTGGCGGTTCGATATGTTCTTCTTCCTCTTCAGCCCACTCATTCCCTTGACCTTGTAGCAATTGTACTGGCGGTTTGGTGTTGTCCAACTCCAGCGGACGGCGTTTTGTTGTGTTGCTTCGGTCAAAGCCCGTTACAAACGCGCTTTTAACAGGAGGGGGTTTTCGCTCCACCTCAGCATCATCGTCAACAAAAAGACGACCTACCGCAGCCCTTGACATTTCCTCGCTATAATAATCTGGTGGCCCTTCGGTGTAATCAATATCGTCGGGCATCATATCTTCGAGGTTTTTGTCAGGCGGAAATGTTTTTCTACTCATTCGGCATTCTCCCCTGCTGTTGATAAAAAGTAATGTAATTGTAGTAGTTTTCTTAAAAGGTGTCAATAAGCACAAGGGTTCGGCAGATATTGTCAATAAAGTTTTTTGTAGGATAATACAATTATATTTATTTTTTATGTTGAGTTTTTGCTAGTTTTTTGATAATTTTAGAGAAATCAACAAGGGGGAATTTTTGTGAAATATACCAATGCTAACGAAAAATCTTGGGATTTATTGTCGCACCAAGGTTATAAATGGACACAGCCTATAAGTCACGTTTAAAAAAGATTGGAGTGATGTTGTTTATGAATAGCCCGTTAGAAGTTACGGTAAGCAAGGGAAATAACCCTGTGTATGAGGTTATGTTTGATGATTTGATTCAAGAGGTGTTTGGATTTTCGTTTGTTCCGTGGCTGGAAGAGGAACTTTGGGACGAGCGTTACGAAAGTTATTCCATCATTGAAGATGGCCGAATGCTGTCTAATGTGTGTATCTTTAAGTCGGACATGATTGTGTCGGGGGAAACAGTCAAAGCTATTCAATTTGGCGCGATTGCTACACGCAAAGAGATGCGGGGCAAAGGGTTATCCCAGCAAATAATGGAACATATTTTATCGTTGTACCCCAATACTTTAGCGTATCTTTCTGCTAATCCTAGCGTTATTGATTTTTACCCGCGTTTTGGATTTCGGCAGATTCAAAAATACAAACCCGAAATCGCTGTGAATATAAATAATTCACCCAATGGGGCGATTAAATACGAACTTGATGATTCAGAGTTTACATTTCATTTCAATAAGCGGGGCGTTTTTTCAAATATGGTAGATTATCTAAATTCGCAATCCATACAAATGTTCCATTTGCTGATGGAGTATGAAGATGATATATTTTACCTGCCCGAACTTAATACGCTAGTAATCGCACAGCAAGACGGCAACAGGCTATTGCTTGCAGACGTGATTGCAAAAAAGCCAATCACTTTCGAGCAGTTAAAAGAAGTACTTCCGTTTGAAGGTGTTGAAATAGTCGAGTTTGGCTTTTGCCCAGACTGGCTGGGTGTTACTCCAACATGGGTTTCTTCAAACATGAACGAAGACCCATTTTTCATAAAAGGGGACTGGAAGCTGCCAGAATTTTACCGCTTTCCAATTATGTCAGAAACATAGGAGGCAAAAAAATGATACGCGAAATTTTTGAACTTTACCAGCGAACACTACCCGACATAATACGCAGCGAAGAAAAGGTAATGGATAACCTTACCGACAAAAGCAGTCACGTCATATGCATAAAAGAGGACGACAAACTAATTGGCGTTTCCGTTGTAAATGAGAATACGGTCTATCTGCTATGCGTAGATGAAAATTTTCGGAATCGCGGGGTTGGTGCGGAGTTGCTTCGGCAATCGGAAAAATATATTGCATCTCGCGACTTTGACAAGGTTGTTCTTGGCGCGGGAACGGATTATATTATGCCTGGCGTTCCAATGAATAATAACGCCCATGAATTTTTTAAAAAGCGTGGTTATGTACATGCGTGGGGTGATGATACTGGTTGCTTCGATATGAGCCAATCATTATCGGATTTCACTTTCCGCGAAAACTCCGTAGGCGACACCATAAATGGCATCACCTACCGCTGGGCAGGCATAAGCGACCTAGACAAAGTGCTAAAATGCGTAAACGCCGCCGAAGAAAAATTTGTGCAATACTATCAAACCGAAAGCTTCTACAAAAAAGGAAATGACATAGTAGTGCTAGTAGCCGCACAGGGAAGCGATATTCTTGGCACGCTTCATGTTTGCAAGGAAATAGAAGGCAAGGGCGTTGGTACTGTAGGTTGCACCACCACCGCTCCCGAACACCAAGGCAAAGGAATTGCCACCACCATGGTCAAGCTAGGAACGAAGCACCTAAAAGACACAGGACTATCCAGCGCGTTCCTAGGCTACACATACACTGGCATAGTAAGCATGTATAGCCGCGCAGGATATAAAGTCTGCATGGAATATTTTATGGGTGAGAAAAAACTGTAACCAGAGGTTCTGAGTCCAATCCATCAAATTTATGATTCAGCGTAAAATTTCTTTGAACGATTTAGTGCGGGGTTTGGATGTTGGAAACGAAATACAAAAGCGTTTTTTGTGCAATATTACATTTATTCCCTCAAATTGGAATACCGTGTATCGTAAAAGTTAGGGTTGATTGTTTCACATACTTGTGCTATACTCATAAAAGTAACAAACCCTTGTGGCGGAATTGGCAGACGCGCCAGATTTAGGTTCTGGTGGGAGACCGTGCAGGTTCAAGTCCTGTCAAGGGTAAGTGATAAAACTCTGTATATATCAATTGTACAGAGTTTTTTTGTTTCTCATTTTCGTTGGCTTTAGGGATAAACACTCGTCAGATTATTTTATAGTCTGTAATGCTAATCTTACGAGTCCTTGAAAGGGGAAATAGCAATGCGTAAAGTATCAATGAGAGGCAAAAGCGAAATCACAGTAACAGAAACAATTGACAATTTTTTACGGAAATGTACTGCGCGAAATTTATCCCATAGAACAATTACCATGTATGGCGAACGCCTACGCGCTTTCCGTAACTTTACAGATGATGATACTATGCTTGTGTCGTAAGCGTCAAATCAGAGCAATAGTAGCTTGATGCTTGATTTTTTTTGCC
Source organism: Defluviitaleaceae bacterium (assembly GCA_009785665.1). Taxonomy (GTDB): domain Bacteria; phylum Bacillota; class Clostridia; order Lachnospirales; family WQUN01; genus WQVC01. The sequence goes on along the minus strand of WQVV01000050.1, from coordinate 111 downwards.
TTTTTGGGGCAACATACATTCCATACGAAATTTAATAAGGAGTATGGTATGGGGCATAATCAAGAAAAATATGTAGATATGACTCTACGAGATTTTTTAGCATTAGACAGA
>WQVV01000049.1 GCA_009785665.1 Defluviitaleaceae bacterium | reverse complement strand
TGCATGTTTTTTCACATTCGATTATTTTCAAAGGGTCGGATTTCTGCGAGAATGCAATTTCATATCGGTATGCATAATTATTTATTGCTTTGCACAATAATTGTGTATACCGCAGTATTAGTGTTTGTTGGTTTTGCGCCCACTCATCACCGCTTGCCACAAATGTTGCATTTTCTTCACGGGAACACCAATCATTTAGTGGGGGAAGCGTTTGCAGGGTTTCAATTGCCTTGTCCTTCATATCCCAATCCAAATAATTCATTAGAAGCATTTGTTTTACCTGCATGGTCAAATATGAATTTGTGCAATGATTAATTACCCTTTCGCCAATTTCAATTATTTCATTTTTGTTTTCAGCTTTGCGTTCAGCGTCTAAGGCATTCATTAGCTCTACTTGCAAATTATAATTTACAGGGTATGCCTTCGTTGCTTTTCGTGCTGCCATAACAGACTCGCTTACTTTGCCAAGAGATAAAAATTCACGTATTTTTTTAATAAACTCTGCGACCTTACTCTCATCAAGGATTTTTTCAGTTCCAAGAAGTTCGTCAACAGTGACATTAAAAAATCCTGCAATATGCGGAAGAATTTCAATATCAGGATAATTTGCTCCAGTTTCCCAGCGACTCACAGACTGCGGGGAGATATGAAAAATATCTGCAATTTGTTCCTGCGTCAAATCCTTAGTCTTACGAAGAACTTTGAATTTTTCACTAAAATAATTTATCACTTGCAACCACCTCACAAAAAGTTATGTTTATGCTATAGATTATAATTTGCCATATGTGAAATTCAAACACTCATTGCGGGAGATTTTATCAAGCAAAACGAGAGCGAGCGGCAAAGCCGCATTCCGCCGATTACATGCATTGGCAAGCCACGCATACATCTCGAAGCCAGATGCAATCTCCTAGCCTATCAAAAAAAGGGGAGCAGAAAAATTTTTTCATGATGTTTAATCCCTCACCCCCAAGGCAAGAATGACGATACATTAATTTTTAGGAGGTGAGCGAATGAAAAATATTTCCAGACCGGAAGGAAGCATCTTCCGCAAGAAGGGATTTTTCATCGCACTGTATTCATGTCTAGGGGTCGTAGCAGTGCTGGCGGTGGTGGTTACGCTGGCAAGCCGAGGGTCTTCTGAAGCGGCATATGAGCAAGACGAACCAACCGTATACGTTGGCGCAGACCAAGTTGACAGCTATCTAGCACAAGCAGACCAAGAAGCTTGGTTTAGACCAAGACAAACGCCCGCACCACCAAGCCCACCGCCACAACCAACGCAACCGCTACAGCCCCCGCAACCGCCACCAGAACCACCTGCACCGCCAGCTCCACCAGAACCACCGCCAGAACCAGTACCACCCGCACCTGCTCCGCCACCACCAGCCCCTCCTGCACCACCACCCGCGCCTGTAGTGGAAACTTTCGAGCCATTCACAGCATACGACCGATTGGCGTGGCCAGTGTACGGTGATGTGGTAATGCCGTTTAGTACAACGCTAATCCGCAACCCGACACTAGACCAATACCGCGTAAACGATAATCTGCGAATATCCGCACGCGAAGGCGACCCAGTAAGGGCAGGCGCAGACGGACGCGTAGTATCAATCGGAACAGACTTCCATCGTGGCAACTATGTAAGAATCGAACATGGCGACGGCTGGTACTCCACCCTAGGTCAGCTAATGGAAAACGTATTAGTAACCGAAGGTGACATTGTTCGCGCAGGACAAGTAATAGGAGGCGTGGGTCAACCATCAATCTCCTCCGTTCTAAACGGAACACATGTGCATCTACACGTTACACACGAAGACCGCCCAGTAAACCCCTACGAAATATTACGGGCAAGATATGACGACTAAAAGACAAAAGCAAGCTGCAAAATAATATGCGCCCCCTAAGATAAGGCAGTGGAAATAAAAAACCACTGACTATGGTAGGGGGCGCATATTGCTATATTCCTTACGCGAATCATGGGTTAAAACAAAAATTCTCGTTATTCACCGCATTCCTCCGTTTTGGGTTTTCCTATGAAGTTGCCATCTGTATCAAAATATTTTCCGTATCCAAAAAACTCGCCATCATGAGGGTCATCGTCACTCTCGTCATATTCAAATCCGTATTCCTCAATTAGTTCGTGAATATTTTTCCATTCGTCAAGGTCAACTATGCCTTCGTTTTCAATAAAGCTCATAAGTATTTTTGCAGCTTCTTCCTCAGTAAAATAGCAACAGCTAGGTGTCATAAAGCATTCGCCACCCATATCGTAAGGCACTAAATCTATTTCATCCATTTTTTTGTATGGAGCGTTGTCATTGGGTAGTTCCGTAATAAAAAAGCCGTATTTTTCTACCTTAAAAAACACAAGGGAGTGGTTGTTGCTTAAATGCACAACAGTTGAACCATTGGCCAAAGCTACGTTAGAATTTGCACCGCCATCACTCACAACATCTAGGCTCGCTTCTGAACAACTATCCCCCCAATAATCGGAATCCCTGCTTAAAATATCCTTGACAAACGCCTCATCGGGGTTCATTTTGTCATCCCCATCTCTTTTACGATAATAAACCATTGATTCACGTTCCTTTTAATTCTGTTTCAACTTTTGCCAGCATTGCGGCGAAATTTTCGCGTTTTTCGCGTTCAGTTTCTATTAGGGAGGGAGGAGCTTTTGCTACAAAACCCTCGTTGGAAAGTTTGCTGTCTATGCGTGCTAGTTCTTGTTCTAGTTTTTTCTTTTCCTTGGAAAGACGAGCGCGTTCTTTTTCTGTGTCTACTAAGGAATCCAATGGAAGATAGATTGTCGCGCCCGAAACTACAACAGAAATCGCGCCTGCTGGCGGCTCAGAATTTGCGGCGTTTACATCGACGGTTGCTGCGCCTGCTAGTAATGCCAGCGCGGCTTTGGCGTTAGCGAACAAGTCATTTGCGTCGGTGTCGGCGGGGATTATCACTACTGATATTTTTTGCGAAGGCGGAACTTGTTTTTCTGTGCGAACAGCGCGGATTCCGCGAACGGCTTCTTTTACGCGCTCAATGGATTTTTCGGCGGCGGGGTTATCGAAATTACAGCCTGTAAAATCTGGCCAATGCGAAAGCATTACGGATTGCATTTCGCGTCCATACTCGGTGCTAGGATTAGCAGGGTTACGAAGCGCGAGGAATAAATCCTCCGTAATAAATGGTGTAATGGGGTGCAACAGCTTCACTGCCGCGATTAGAACCTCGCGCAAAGTGGCTTGCGCCGCCTTGCGTGACGCTTTTGCCGTCGCGTCGTTGGACTTGCTGTACAGGCGAGGTTTTACCATTTCTACATACCAATCGCAAAACTCGTCCCAAATAAAGTCTACAATTTTTTTTGCGGCGTGACCTAGTTCGTGGGCTTCTAAGTTTTCGGTTACTTCCGTGATTAGCCTGTTTAGACAGGATAAAATCCAGCGGTCTTCTGTTTCGCGTGCTACATTTTCGCCCGACTCGTAGCCGTGATAGTCTTCCAGATTCATAAGAACAAAACGCGTGGCGTTCCATAATTTATTTAGGAAATTGCGCGTTGGCTCAAGTCTTTCGCTGAAAAAACGGGTATCGCTGTCTATAGCGTTGCCGTTTACCAGCATCAGTCGCAGAACATCCGCGCCAAACTGCTCAATAATATCCAGCGGGTCAATGCCGTTGCCTAGAGACTTGGACATCTTACGCCCGATTTCATCAAGCACCGTACCATGCACGATTACATCTTTAAACGGCAACTCGCCCATAAATTTCTGCCCAGAGAAAACCATACGCACTACCCAGTGAAAAATAATCCCTCTGTCCGTGACAAGAACATCTGTGGGGTAGAATTTCTCAAGCTCTGGCGTTTTTTGAGGCCAACCCAAGGTCGCAAATGGCCATAACGCGGAGGAAAACCATGTATCCAAAACATCGGGGTCTTGGGTTAAATTTGTATCGCCACATGTACCGCAAGCAGCGGGGGCGATTTTCGCAACGGTGATATGTCCATTGGGGCAGTAATACGCGGGGATTCTATGCCCCCACCACAACTGCCGCGAGATACACCAGTCGCGGATATTATCAAGCCAGTTCTTATATATCTTGCCGAACCGCTCGCGATTAAAGCGAAGTTCTCCGCTTGTGTACGCCTCTAACGCAGGTTTTGCGAGTTCTTCCATTTGCACGAACCATTGCAGTTTCATTAGTGGCTCTACCACTGTGCCGCAACGGTCGTGTTCGCCTACGGCGTGGGAAAGCGGCTCGGTTTTGATATACAGACCACGTTCTGTCATTTCTTCGATTATTTTTAAACGCGCTTCCTCGCGGGTTTTTCCGTTGTACGCGCCGCCGTTCTCGTTGATTGTGCCGTCGTCATTTAGAATATTTATGCGCGGTAAATTGTGACGCACACCCACCTCGAAATCATTAGGGTCGTGGGCGGGCGTGATTTTTACTACGCCCGTGCCAAATTCGGGGTCTACGTAACTGTCGGCGATTATTGGAATTTTGCGGTCGCACATTGGAATATACGCGAACTTCCCAACAAGCGCGGCGTACCGCGAATCATCAGGGCTAACCGCAATTGCAGTGTCACCAAGCATTGTTTCAGGGCGTGTTGTCGCGAATGCAATAAAACTATCAGCTTCGCCATCAATGGGGTACTTGAAGTGGTATATAGACGATTCTTTGTCCTCGTGTTCGACCTCCGCATCGGAAATGCTGGTGCGGCATTTCACACACCAGTTTACCAGCCGCTCGCCACGATAAATTTTGCCCTCGTTGTAAAGGCTCACGAATGTTTCCAACACTGCGTCGGATAATCCTTCGTCCATAGTAAACCGTTGCTTTCCCCAATCGCAGGAAAACCCAAGGCGTTTCAACTGATTTATGATTGTGCCGCCGTAAAGTTCATTCCATTCCCATAGCTTTTTTAGGAATCCCTCGCGACCTATGTCGTTCTTGGTGATTCCCTGTTCCGCCAATGCTTTTACAACCAGCGTTTCCGTGGCTATTGCCGCGTGGTCTGTGCCAGGCATGTAAAGGGCTTCAAATCCTTGCATTCGTTTGAATCGGATTAAAATATCTTGAATCGTGTTGTTAAGCGCGTGTCCCATATGCAACTTTGCCGTGATGTTTGGCGGCGGTATCATGATTGTGTACGGCTTCTTATCTGATGCCGCATCTGCACGAAAATAGCCCGCTTTTTCCCAGCGGGCATAAATTTCTGCTTCTCTGTTCTTGTCGTATGTCTTGGGTATATCCATCGTTATGCACGTCCTTTATGCTGATAATTCCTCTGGGTTATTGGCTATATCCGCGGTTATTTCTGCGGCTACCGCGCTTAACCCCTCTTCGCCCTCTGCGAACATCTCGAATAGTTTCCAGATTGGGCGGGCTTCTTCAGTTTCTTCTTCTTTTTTGTTTTGGTCTGCGAATAGTTTTTGGGCTTCGTTCATGTAGGCATCTAGGATATTTTTTACTACGCCTGTACTGTCGGTTGCGTTTAGTTTTTGCAAGGTGTCCCAAATTTCTTCGTGGCGTTTGTCTAGTTCTAGTAGGGTTTTGTCGGAAACATCTTTTTCTGCGTTTAATTCTACGAAGCGACGGCGTTTGTCTTCTAGGTTTATGGTTTTTGCGAATCCTTCTACTGTTGACTTTACGCCGCCTAGTTTTTTCTCGCGCAGGAATCTTTCAATGCCTGTTTCGGTATCGTACATTAGGTTGCGAACTGTGTCTATTCTGTTGGCTAGGTGGCGATAGCTTTCTAGGTCGTTGAGGTTGTTTTCCAAGGTGCGCGAATTGTTTGCCTTGTACTTCTTGTAGCAGTAGCGCAGGAAATTTGTGTAGTAGGCGTACACTACGCTTTTTTTGTTTAACAGCTCTATTGCGCGTTGCTGTTTCTTCGCGTTTACCTTTATTTCGCGCCGAACTCGCACACGAAAGACATTGATAATTAACACGAATGCCATTGCTAACAGCACCAGCATAAACGTCGGGATTAGAATTGGGAACTCCATGTAAACAGCCAAAATAAGAAGACCCGTTGCCATAAAGGCAAACACGCCCAGTGTGATTATTGTTAGTTTGCGAATGAAGTCCATGTTTTTTTGCATGTCGGCGCGTTCGTAGATTAGCTCCTCTTTTTCGCCTGTTAGATAGCCTATATCCATGCGCAGGGCGCGTTGGTGCTTCTCTGCGTCCTTGATGGACGACATTGCTTGCCATGCGTCGTCGGCTAGGGATTCCATTGACACTAGGGAACTGTCGTAGTCCGTTAGCTTTTCGAGAAGAACGCTTCGCTCGCTTGCTAACGCTACGAAGCGTTCCAGCATTCGTTTTAGGTCGTCTATTTCTTCTACTGTTAGATTTATGAATGCATCCAGTTCGGTTAGTTGTACGTCTAACACGTTCAGACGCTTGCTTATTTTTAGGCGTTGCGTTGCCACACGTAATGCATCGTCGCATAGGGTTGCCGCGTGTCTTATTGATAGATAATCTGGGTTGTCTTTGTCCAGTTCATCGTAGAAATGCTTGAATTTTGAATACGCTTCCACGCCCGAAACTTCTTCGGTGTTTTTCCGCACGCCAAACATTCGCCTAAAGAAATGCCCTACGCGACTGAAAAACCCTACTTTTACTATCGGTATGTCATTAAAAAACTGGTCAATCATTTCCTCGTCATATGGTAATTTGGAATTACCCTCTAGTCTCGTACTCATGTATCCATCTCCATTCCAAATGAAGGTTATGCCTTCATTCCCCCTAACTCGTCTTTTGTGGGGGATTATCGTTCAAAATCGCGATATAACAAACTTGCTTGTATGCCTTCGTTATTCTGATATTTTCCCGAAATATACGGTTCGTATTCGCCTTCTATTGCATGGTAATAAATTTGACAAATTTCCACACCCGCATACACTCGAATTGGTTGTACACAGTGAATCTCTAATGTCCAATAACCTTTAAAGCCTACATCTCCAAACCCAGCACACACATGCACAAACAAACCCAGCCGTCCCACGCTGGAACGCCCTTCCAACATTGGAACATATTTGTCAGTTTCTGTGTATTCTCTTGTGCGGGCTAGGTATAATTTGCCTGGCTGCAAAATAATTCCTTCCTCTGGTATCTTAATCATACGCGTAGAATTTGGCGTTCTCATATCCAATACATCTTCCTCATACACCATCAACTCGTCATGCAATGTCAAATTATAACTGTTGGGGTTAAGGGCTGTTTCATTAAATGGAGTTATTTTTATTTCCCGTCCCATCTTCTCCCGTATTGTTTTTCCCGATAATATCATTAGTTCTCACCCCTTCATATTCTCAACATTATAGTCCTCGTTGGTTGTTGCGTCAAATAAATATCGTAGCTCTTATTTGATTTCCGCGAGAAAAAACGTATATCATTGAATCTACCTGCAATCAATGCTACAATCATTGTATAAGAAAATGTCAAGTCAAAGGTGATGTAATGAGCCAACCAATTGCCCTGCAAAATATATCTGGAAAATATGCAAACGGAGAAGTTGTTATATCATGGAAGTTTCCGCCGCATTCGCCAGATACGGTGTATGTTGTGCCAGTGTATGGCGTGGGAGCAGGACGGCGCGCAAATGCCGCCGAGATGCAAGAATATCCTCTCCGCGACGCGACCAGCGGAACAAAATTCAAGCATACAGTGCGAAGTGCGTTTGATGTAACGCGCTGCGAGTTCTTGGTATTCTTGGGGCAAGGCAGTGCCGACTTACCCGATTTAGAACGTCTTCTGGATAACCCAGCATTCACAGTCACCGTGACGGTGGGATATGCAACAATTTATTACGATGTGAAAACATCAAAATCGGAGAACGATTTTGTTAAAAATATAATCACGTTAAAATCTGCGTTCAGTTTGGAAGAAGGTATTCTGGGCTATTCGTTTACGTCGGGAGGACGGCGGTTTTCTGCACCATTCCCGTCTGTGATTGAGCGCGGGAAACGAAAATACCCGCCATTCCTAACCCGTGCCAACGCGGATATTCGGGTGGAAGTTGTAAACGGCACAAACGCAGATGTGCAAGCGGTATCAAAATCTCTATCAAGCTTTTTTTAACACGGAGGAACGCGCATGTCATATTACCCAATAAAATGCCCATATTGCCTAGAGGAACTATCCAACCAAGATGTGAGATTCAACCTACGCACAGGAATAGCAGGAAAGCGACGAGAAATCCGAGAGGAAACGCCCGTCGCGCCTGTTGCGAACACATCAACAGTATCGTCAGATGGCTGGCTGGAAGACAACGCTCCAGCAGCAGAAGTAGACGGCACACCGCTACCCGACATAAGTTGGCTAACGGACGACCAAGACAGTAGCACACAAGGCGGCTGGTTAGACAATATAGACACGCCGCGAGTAAGCGCGCGCAATCAGCAAATAAACGCGCCGACAGAAGGCTATTACACCTATTCAGAATTAAAACGCTATTTCGGCGACGAGAACGTAAAACCACTTCTCGACAAGGAAGTTCACGCGCCACCAGCTTTGGCAAACAAGCCCGAATACAAAGACGACCTGCTAATAGGCGTAGAAATAACAACCCGCAAAGACGGCTACGAAACAACAACAACCTATCGCCGCCGCTATTGCGAATGCGAAAAGGAACTAATGAACGCAGCAGGAATGAAAGCCAGCTATGTACTTCTGATGCTAGGGCCCAGTAGTTCTGGCAAAACGATGTATTTAATTGCATTGCACAAAGCCTTGAAAATAGACGGCGGATATTTGCTACCTCCAGAAGGCGGCGGCTCTCGCGGAATTGCAAAGCTACTGGTAACTGTTCTATCGGGCGGGGGAGAGGGCGACACCTCGCTAAAAAAAATGTCCGACGATTTATTTGACGAGGGCAAATTGCCATTCTCAACATTTTCGTTTGGTAATGAGCCGCTTGTTTTGGATATTTCCGTGGATTTTAAGGGTGGGAAAAGCAATAATGCATTGCTATTTCTTCGCGACATGCCAGGGGAATATTTAACAAACCCCGACAAAACAGAAGAGCTTTATAAAATCGCAAGCCAGTTCCCGTTATTTGATGCCTTTATAATGATGCTTGACCCGTTTACATTTACAAATCGTAATGTATTCCGCAGTGACGGCGATAGCGAAAACATGGACAAAGTAAAGCTGAAATATATCGACGACCTTGATGAAGTTCTAACAGGCAAGGTCGTTCCGCTAATGGCAAGCGGAAAAAAAATCAACCAACCAACCGCAGTAGTTGTTACAAAAGGCGACCATTTTTTCAATACGCAAAATGTTCAGCGGCTTGAACAAAAGGGCGTGGAACGCTCATTCCCAACGCTATCATCGTGGCAACAAGCTAGTTTCGATAAACAGTACTTCCACGAAATCGACAGGGACGTGGAACGTATTTTGCAAAATCTTTCGCCAAATGTAATAAAAATGCTTGAGAAGAATTTCGGCAATACATTTTGTGGGCTTGTATCGGCGTTAAGCAAAATCCCAATTGACATAACATACGAACAAGATGGTGAGTTAGGGCCAGGAAGTTACGTCACTACGCCAGCGGCAATAAAACCGTGGCGGGTAGCCGACCCGTTTATCCGAATGTTAATGCGTCTAAACATAGTCCCGCCCTTTGACGAGGTGGAAATCCGCACTCCAGATATGGAAACTCGCGACGCGGCATTAGGACGCAACACAAAATATTTAGCGGCAGTAAACGCATGGGGCAGAACATTTTGTAATGCATGGGACGAAATCGCAGGCGAGGCAATAACAATGCAAGAAACACGACAAAAGCCCGCCAAAAAAGGACTTTTCGGAAGGTGGAGAACATGACGGGACATCATATCTACACACGCTCGTGGTACGAATACGGTTCACGCACGAAAAACCCTGGCACGTTTACCGTGGAGCTTACAGATGGTCTTTTCGCGCCCGACACAAGCGATGTAATTTATCATAAATTAAACCCCATGTTAGCGGGAACGCAACCGTCAATTGCAGGGTATGATTTAGAAAATTCTCTGCTACGTGTATTCCACCCTACGCCCGATTCAACAGTTGTAGGGCGAAGCTATTTTGTAAATGACGAAATCACAAAACGCGGCGTTGTGCAATATAGTTTTGGGTTGGTATTTTCAAAGGAAGCCAACGACAAATTTCTGAAATATCCGCAACGCGCATTTCAACTGGAATCCTTCGAGCCGTACAACAGTTTTCTAAAGCGCGTTTCCGAAGATACCCCGCCGAAATATTCAGCAGAGTTCGACCCGCACCCCGATGATTACCAAGAAACAAAAATATTCACCCGCGAAGACTGGGTAAACATGGGTTTTGATGTAAGTAATTTCATGAAATTTTTCATATCCCTAGGCAAGGCAATCGCGCCGCATAAGGGCGAACAAAAAGTAGCCGTTCTTCTTCCCGAAGGAAGCAATGGCGAAATGTTAATTCACGCAATGCTAACAATTTTACCGCCGTGGATTGTGGGGAAATTCGGGGCAGTATCCCGCTGGACGGGCGCGACCGAAGATGTAAACGGAATCCAATTACTATGCTACGCAGGAGAAAAACCACCACACGACACAACATCAGCAGTGGTAGACCTAACAGGCGAAAGCCGTCACAAAAACATAGATGACATAACCCTCGAACAACAAGAACTAGCCAAATGGTACTGGGAAAACATAGACAAACCCGACACCATAAAAACAATGACAGACTACATGTTTGATAAATACAAGCAACTCACAGACAAAATGCCATTTTACGCATTTGCGCATTGTTTCTGGCTGTGGGCTAATTTTCATGTGAACAATTACGACACAAAAATTTTGACCTTTGAAATGTCTTCGCGTGCGATTAACAGTTTGGTTAGTGCGTTCGGCAAAAACTTGGAGAAGTTTTTCACAAACAAACTAATGCTAACCAGCATTTTCAGAGTGTTCATGGAGCAAATGGATAATGTCCCTACGTCAAAAATACATGATGCAACAGTGCGTTCAATCTGTCTGCTTGCGAACAGTGATTTCAAAGTTGGCGACCAAATTCAAGCGCGACAATTTACAAAACCCCTAGCCGACAGATTATTCTCGAACAACGAATGGCAGAAGCTAGAGCCGCTAATGCAATATTACGCCAAAGTGCTAAAAGACGGCACAGACGAAACAAAAGTAGCCGAAGCAGTAGAGTTATTCGCGTTGCTGCTAACGGGGCAGGACAAAAAAAGCGCAGACGAAGCGGCGGCAGTATTGTCAAACCACGCGAACAATAGCGTAGCCGCAACATTCGCAGATGGCGTAAACCGCGTTGAAGAGTATAAAAAAATCGCGCTATTGTTAAAAGACGCGAAACGACAAATGAATTTAGATATAACCTCATGGGAAAACGTAGCCCGCAACGAAACAGCATCAAAGGCATTTTTCCTACTGGAGAAATTCAACCGCGAGAAAATCGCAAACCTAAGCCCCCCCAGCGCAAAGCAACTTGACAATATTTTGAATGGAATCCAAAACCTACAGCAACACGACAAGACTAGCGCGTTGCAAAACCTGTTACATCTATACTGGCAATCGGACGCACTAAAAGACCCCGCACAAATGCGAAAGTACGTCCCGTACCTGCACGAAAACAAGAAGTTAAGCCTGTACCTGCAAAATGATGTTGGCACGGACGATATTCGCAAAATTTTCATAGAGGAAATAGACCGCACATTAGACACCCGCGAGTACATCTCCAACGACGAAAAAATGGAGGAAATTATCAAATGGCTGAATGTGCTTCGCACAGATTGCGGCTTTTCCGATTCCGACCCAATCTTCACGCACTTGGGTGTGAAATTATCGGGGCTTGGCGATATTGGTTCGTTGTACAAAACCATGACACCCAAAGCCGTAAAACAACTAGCCGAAACATTCACCAGCCTAGGCTCAACAGGACACGCACATATTTTGAATTGCGCCGTGAAATTTGACGAAACAATAGGCCGACAAGGCAATTTTGCAGGAATCCACAAGGGCTGGAGCGTAGATTACCGCTACTTCCTAATGCGTATGGAATACTGGTTTAACAACACCCCAAACATTTCTGTAGAATGGGCATTATCACGCGCCGTATACGAAGCCGTTGTCGAAAAAATTGAGCTTCGTCAAGTAGCCGCCGATATGTTCCTAAACTACAAAAACCCCCAGCGCACCCCCAAAGAAGATTTAACAAATTTATACGAAGCAATGCACATACTAGAAGACAACCATTACGAACGCCACATAACAGAGGAAATTTACAAATCCCTACGAAACAAAATTTTAGTAATCATCAACGAATTGGGCGATACAAATTCCTTTGAAACGCTGTTTGCCACTGCGTCAAAGTTTAGGTCATTCGCAGGGCGAATGTCGGGACAAACAAATTTAACCCAACTGGGCAAGGAGATAAGCAGTTGGATTAAAACAAATTACACCACAACAAAACCACCCTACGATATTTTAAAAAAATTCAACCCCAACGAACGCGAACCATTCCAATACCAAAGCGGCGGTTCTACCATGCTACCCGATATTTTGACACTTAGCCTAGCCGTAGCATTTCTAATAGCCGCGATTTCTTGCGTGATTTTGATTTTTAGCGCATACGGTTTGATAGCGACAATTCTTGCAACCTTACCTCTATGGTTAATAATCACTGCCGTTGTGTGTGGATTTCTTACCTTGTTAATCACGCTTTTTCAAATTTTGCGCCCCAGTTATTAGAACCTGCGGTCAATAAAATTGCTGAAAGGTTTCGTTTTTATGTCAATTCGGCGTGATTTTATTGACCGCAGGTTCTTAAAGCTTGGTCAAATGCACTATATCTTGAAGTTTAGGGAGTGTTGCCATTTTTATAATGGCAACACTCCCTAATTTCTTAAAATCTCTAAAACATTTTTGGCGATGTATTCCTGTATTGCTTGGCTGTACATATTTACTTGCACCTCTTGGTCGCGAATGGTACGTGACTCAGTTGTTATTCCTTGGGCGTTGCCTTGAGGGGTTGGGGTTTTGTTGGTTCTTGTGCCTCGCGTTATTACGGCTAGTAGGCCTTTGGAAACTAGCCAATCGTTTATGCGTTGACCGCTTATTTTGTCGTAGCCGCTTTCTAAAAGGACGCAGTTTACCTTGTCGGCTACTATGCTTATTGGTAGGGGTTCTGGGCTGATTTCTATTTTGGTGTGGTCTAGTTCTGGTGGGGCTTGGGGTGAGATTTCTTCCATTTCGCCAGTTTCTAATTCTTTTATTGCTTGTAAAAATTGTTCGCCGTATTTTTCGGCTTTTACTTTGCCTACGCCCGATACTTGCATTAGTTCTTCTGTGGTGGTTGGTAGTTTCATGCTCATGTCGGTTAGGGTGCTGTCGTGGAATATTACGAATGCAGGTTGATTTTGTTCCTTTGCAATTTTTAGGCGTAGTTCTTTTAGGGCGGCTAGGACTATTGGGTTTACGGGTTTTGCGGCGTTGAATGTTCCTGATTCTAGGCGTTTGCGCGACTTGGAATATCTTGCATCGGCATCGTTGGCGAAACGTGTTTGTGCAGTGGTGGTTGCTGTTTTCATTTGGATTTGCGCGGTGGGTTTTAATGCCGCCTTTGCGTTCACGCCTAGTTGAATTATTGGGAATTTCTCGGCTGTTTTGTGTAGGTAGCTTTCGTTTATTAAGAATGTAATGATTTCGCTAAGTTGCGCGGCAGATTTTGTGTTTATGCCAAAAGTCGAAAGCTTTTCCAGCCCAAAGTTTAATACCTTTGCGTTTTTTCTACCGCGCAGAACATCTGTTACCATGGTCATGCCGAAGCGTTCTTTCATGCGGGCTACGCAGGAGATTATTTGTTGTGCGTCTATTGTGATGTCTTTTATTTGGAATGGAGTTTCGCAGTTTATGCAGTTGCCGCAGTTTTCTTTTGTTTTGGAGTTTTCGTTATTTTCGCTATTTTCGCCAAAGTAGCTTAGGATGGTTTTTCTTAGGCAGTTGCTGGTTGTGCAAAAATGTTCCATTTGTTGTAGGCGTTCTATGTTGCGTTTTTTTAGGGCAGCTTCTGTTTCTACGTCGGCGTATTCTACATCGCGGGCGTTGTCTATTAGCCATAGGTTTGTGCTTACGTCGCCGCGACTGTATAGCAGAAGGCAATCGGCTGGTTCGCCGTCGCGGCCTGCTCTGCCAGCTTCTTGATAATATCCCTCTAGGTCTTTTGGCATGTTGTAATGCACCACGAATGACACATTGGATTTGTCTATTCCCATTCCAAATGCGTTTGTTGCCACCATAATTTGCACACGGTCGTGAAGGAAGTCATCTTGATTATTGTGCCGCTCGTAATCGGAAAGCCCCGCGTGGTAGCGCGACGCGCTGTAGCCATGGTTATTTAAGCTTGCGCAGACTTCCTCCACATTGGCGCGGGTTGTGCAATATACTATGCCACTACGGGTTTTCTTGTCGTCCAAAAATTGCGACAATGCCGCAAATTTATCTTTAGGATTTTTCACATCGAAATACAAATTGGGACGGTCGAAGCCCGACACCAACACAGCAGGATTTTGCAAAACAAGTTGCGCCAAAATATCTTCGCGAACACGCGGCGTGGCCGTTGCCGTAAACGCCGACACAACGGGGCGTTTTTGTAACTGCGCGATAAATTGCGGAATTGTCGTGTAACTAGGACGGAAATCCTGCCCCCATTGCGAGATACAATGCGCCTCGTCAACGGTAAGCATGGAAATATTCGCGTGATGTGCAAAATGCAAAAACTCGCTGGTCAACAGCCGTTCGGGTGCTATGTAGATTAGTTTGTACGCGCCGTTTTGGGCGTTGGTTAGGGCTTTCGCGATTTGCCGTTCGGTTAGTGACGAATTGATAAATGCCGCCGCTATTCCCGATTGCGTTAGCGCGTTTACTTGGTCTTTCATCAAGGAAATCAGCGGCGAAATAATAATAGAAATCCCGTCAAACATTAATGCAGGCACTTGAAAGCACAGCGATTTTCCCGCGCCAGTGGGCATAATGCCAAGCGCGTCCCTGCCCGATAGAATTTCTTCAATAAGTGTTTCTTGTCCCTCGCGGAAGGTGTCGTATCCAAAATGCTGTTTTAGTGTTTCATGTGTAGTCATGGGGTTTTGTCCTTTTATATGCGTTTCGTTTTGAAATGGGTTGAGGACGAG